>JAZUJG010000108.1:0-4784 GCA_045642645.1 Acutalibacteraceae bacterium
AATCTCGTCAGACCTTTCCGTTGACGAGCGGCAGATTATTGATAATGCCGCAAAGGCGATAAACGATGCAATAGCGGCACTTAAAATAAATGCTGATTACACCGCTCTTGAAAATGCAAAAACTGCGGCGTCAGCCAAGAAAAATGACGGCAAAGTCTACACAACCGCAACAATGTCCGTTCTTGACTCTGCACTTTCAGCGGCTGAGGAAGTTCCCGCAGGCCTTACAATCGAAAGTCAGCAGACTATTGACGATGCGGCAGCAGCAATCAACAATGCAATCGCCGCACTTAAAGTGAAAGCCGATTACTCTGCGCTTGAAACGGCGAAAGCAAATGCCGCAGCCAAGAAAGCGGATGGCAATGACTATACTGCAAACTCTATGGCTGTGCTTGACAATGCGCTCGCAGCAGCGGCGGAAATCTCGGCAGATCTTTCGGCTGATGAACAGCAGACTATTGATAACGCTGCAAAAGCGATAAACGATGCAATAGCGGCACTCAAAATCCCTGCCGATTACACCAAGCTCAATGAAGCAAAAGCTGCAGCGCAAGCCAAGAAAAATGACGGCGTGGTTTACACAACGGAGTCAATGGCGGCACTTGACAGCGCTCTCACCGCGGCGGAAGGTGTAGCAGCTAACCTCACAAGCGAAAGCCAGCAGCTTATAGACGATGCCGCAGCGGCAATCAACAATGCAATAGCGGCACTTGTTGAGTATGTTGACCCGTCTGAAGTGAACAATATTGCGGTCAAACTCGCGAATACAAGTAAATATCTTTATAGAGTCGGTAATGCCAATGCGGTTGCACTTTCCTATCTCTTTGAAGCAAAAGGCGAAGTAAACAGCGCAGATGTTGTGCTTACGGTTACAACTGTTGAAGGTACGGCAGCGTGCACATATACCGCCAATAAAACCGCCTGGCAGAACGGCACCGTTAAATTCAGCGGCGAGGGTGTTGTAAAGCTCAGCATCAAGCACACCAAAGCCCCTGCAACGGAGCTTTACCTTGAGGTGGTAAGCGGCAAAAACTTTACATCGGCAAGCGGCTTCAGCGCAAGCGGCGCCAATGCAATACTTCTCTCGGATATTACACTTTCCGGCAGAAGCTATGTTTCAAACGGCTACACGCTTTACGGTAACGGCTTTACCATAAACGGAAACATTCACAAAACTTATTCGCTGTTTGACGGTATGATCTGCCTGAATAACGGCACTATCGATAATGTCATAATCAATCACCTTGTGTACCCCGAACAGAATCTTTACAGAGATTCCGCTTCAAAGGACGGCAGCGATTACAACTATATGATGAATGTCATTTATGTTGAAGAAGGCGGCGGCACCATTCGCAATTCATTTATTTCCGCAGGCAGATCGCCCGTATTTGTTGCCGGCGGCAGAGTTGATATTACAAACACCACGCTTTACGGCGGTGCAGTCGGCAATATCACGGTAACGAGTAAGAGTACACTCTGCCTTACCGATGTTACCACCGTGCAGGTTCCCATGCCCACCTGCGACGGCAGCGGTTCAATAAAGGGCCTCGGCATTGTTTTCGATGAAAATACCGACGGTTCCGAGCTTATACTCAACGGCAAATTCGAACAGTACAACTGGCTCTGCGCAGCCGATGAGCAGTACACCGCAGAGGGCGGCTATACAAGCTCTATTCTCGATGCGGCAGTTAACTCCGCATTTGCAAGAACCGCAGGCGGCACAAAATATACAAACGGCGGCATTATATATATGCACGACAAAACGCCGAATATTACCGATAACAGAACCAATACCGATGTAACTTATGAGTATAAGCAGATTACCGTTAGAATTTCGTTTGCTTCACTGACGGGCGGCTCTTACAACATCGTAAGCGGCGGCGATCCGCTTGCCGAGGCACCCGAATATGAGGCAACCGAACAGATGCTTGTTGCGCCCAAGCTGAAATATTCCGCATCGCAGAATGTGGAAATGGCGGGCGACAGCCTCAATATCCCCGTAGCCGCAAAGGTTACAAAATACGGCACGGAGCTTCCCTATGAGGTTTATTATAACGGTCAGAAGGTAACGGGCGACAGTATAACCGTTACCAACAAAGGCAACTATACTCTTACTTATAAATATGCCGACAGTATGATTTACGGCGCAGACGGTGCAAAAACGGGCGAAACCGTGAATTATTCCACCGATGTTACCGTTAAGGTAACAAAGGCAGCACAAAAGACCATTACAATGACATACGACAAGACAAATGCCGTGTATTATTGGGTTAAGGGCGGCTCCGGCTTTGACCCCGACTGGTCACCGGCAGTTCCGCTGCTTGACGGGCTTGTAATAAAGAGTGAAGATGAAAACGGAAATATCGTTGAGATATTCAACGGCTCGGGTATGGGCAGAATTCCGTCAAATCTTGCTTTGGAAATAACAAGCGTTTCCGGCTTTAAGTCAGGTGCCACGGCAACCCGGATTTCCTATAACGGCAAATTGTATGCTTACGGTGCCGGCTCGCTTGATAATGAGAAAACCGGTCATAACATCATCGTAAAATATAAATATACCGATGAATACAACAAGGAACACACGCTTTCCGTTACGTGGAATGTAACCGCATCCACAACCGGCACGGAGGTTTCCGAAAGCAAATTCAAGGATTCGGGCACACAGAAGTATGTTGCTCTGTTTGAAGCATGCGGCGGTTACTGCGCCACGGGTTTTGCGGCAGTTGCATCCGGCACAAGCATCACTCTGCCTGAGGCGACCCGCGAGGGCTATAAGCTCACCGGTTGGTATACTGCCGAAACCGGCGGCACCAAGGTGGGCGATGCAGGCGCAGCATATAAGATGAGCGCAGCCGATGTGACATTCTACGCACATTGGATTGCACCGCGCACACTTACATTTGATGCCTGCGGCGGTACATATTCGGTAACTACCGCAACATACTATAACGGCGATACCGTTGCACTTGCAAAACCCGTTTATGACGGCTACTACTTTATGGGCTGGTGCGAGTCCGGGGACGGCAGCGGCGAACGCTACACCAAGAACTTTACAATGCCCGATAAGGATACCACTCTTTACGCGATCTGGTCCGAAACACCGCCTGCGGAATTTACCGTTAAGTTCAATGTGAACGGCGGACCCGGAAGTGTTGCGCAAATGATAGCCAAGGAAAGCGAGGGTCTTGAGCTTCCCGCAGCGCCCGCGCGCGAAGGTCATACCTTTACCGGCTGGTTTACCGATGCTTCCGGCGGCGAAAGAATCGGCGGCGCAGGTGACGAGGTAAAGTTTACCGAAAATACAGAATTGTTTGCGCAGTGGAGCGTGAATAGCTATAAGGTAACGACTTCTACCGACAGTGATA
Organism: Acutalibacteraceae bacterium; assembly: GCA_045642645.1. GTDB lineage: Bacteria > Bacillota > Clostridia > Oscillospirales > Acutalibacteraceae > DTU089. The sequence continues at coordinate 3,366 of JAZUJG010000108.1, forward strand.
CCATAACTCTTACTGCTAACGGTCAGTCCGTTTCGAGCGGTGCTTCTGTTGCATACGGCACGGTGCTTAAAGTTGAACTCTCTTACGGCGGTACCGGCAACAGGACATTTACGGTAACCGGAGCCGCATATTACAGTGATGAGGCTTGCCTCAATGCCACCACATCTACGGCGGAAGGTACTTACTACATCAGAATGCCCGCGAATGACATCACGCTTTCGGCAAGCAGCAGCTGCTTCGCAACGGGTACACTCATAACCCTTGCTGACGGCTCGCAGAAGGCTATCGAGGATATCACCTTCGGCGACAAGATTCTTGCGTGGGATTTCTTCACCGGCACTTATGTCGAAAAAGAAATTTCGCTGCTCGTTTACCACGGCGATGACACCTATGCGGTCGCCAATACCGTTTATTCCGACGGTACGGTTCTGCGCACAATAGGCGAGCACGGCGTGTTCGATTACGACCTTAACAAGTTCGTGTATATCACCGCCGCAAACTGCACCGACTATATCGGTCACAGATTTGTGAAGTATAACGGCAACGGCTCTTACGATATTGTGACCATGACGGATGCTTATGCTACCACTGAGGTTACGGGCGCATACTCGATTTCCTCCGCGGGTACATCCAATGCAATAGCCGAGGGACTTCTCACAGTTGCTCCGCCCGAGGATTTCTATAACTGGATAGAAATGGACGGTAAGCTGCATTATGATGTTGAGCAGTTCAATGCCGATGTTGAAAAATACGGGCTGTACGATTACGAGGCGTTCAGTGACTATGTAACATACGAACAGTTCGTGGCATTCAACGGTGCATACCTCAGAATCCCCGTTGAAAAAGGTCTGTTTACATTTGATTATATAATTGAACTTATAAATCTTTATTCACAGTGGATGCCCGAATAAACGGTGAATTGTAGGGGAGGCACCCCGTGCCTCCCGGTTTGCCCGCCGCGGTGTTTGAAGCGCGTATGCGCGAGAATGCACGCGAAGGGCAAAATTACAATCCAAACATTTTGTAGGGCGCGGCACCCCGTGCCGCCCGTTTGCCCGCAGGGCAAAATGCAAACCGCGTTGATTTTGTGTAATCAGCGCGGTTTTTATGATATATGTTGTTTACATCTGTCAATCGGTGCGCGCTTCACCCGGGCGGCACGGGTAACAGCCCGTACAAATCGTTCTGGATTTTCGCGATGAATAACCGAAAAAATCATAATTCATAATTCTTAATTATAATCGGCGCTCGCGCCCCGAAATTATTCATTATTCATCACTCGTTATTCATTAAATAATGCGCGGCATTATTTAATGTCTTTCATCGTCAGACTTATGCGTTTTTTCGTGAGGTCGACGCCGAGTACCTTTACCTTTACCACATCGCCGACCTTGAGCACCTCCGACGGATGCTTTATGA
>JAZUJG010000109.1:0-2941 GCA_045642645.1 Acutalibacteraceae bacterium
GGTGTTGTCGCCGGTATTTACGCGCTTCAAAGGGTCGCCGACGATCGAGCAGCGCATTTTTCCGTCGAGGTATGCTTTATGAACACCGCGGTTGACTGCCTCGTTGAAATCGCCGCCGGTTATGTGCACGTCCTGCCCCAATTCGCAGAACAGCACCGCCATGCCGGTGTCCTGGCAGACGGGAATATTCAGTTCGCGTGCTGCATCGAGATTTTTGCACATATCGCAGAAAACCGATGCGGCGAGCGGTTTGGTTTCAGCCTCGGCAGAGGTGCGGATTTTTTCTTCAAGCGATGCCGGAAGTATGCCGTTCGCCTTTAAAAACAGCGATTCCACGGCATTTTCTATTGTTTTGCAATCAATTTCTCTCATAGTTTTGCTCCGTTTAATATTGTGACTATATTAAAACACAAAACGCAGGAGTTTTCAATAATTAATAAAATTTAAACAATCCTTTAAAATATAAAAATACTGTTGCATTTACGGCGTATTTTTGGTATACTCAAAATGTATATATACGCTTAAAAAGGATGGTATTGATGAACAGAAAAATCAGATTATTCGGCGCGTTAGTGCTTGCGGTATGCCTCGTGGTTACTGTTGCGGGCACAGGCTTCGGCAGTGGTGTTAAATCCGATATTTCCACCGTTACCGCGGGCGATTACAAAGCCCCGATAGGCATCGGCGGGGAGATATTCTTTGACAACGAGCCGAGTTACCCCACGGCAGCTCATTCGCAGGAAAGCACCCAAAGTGTCGGTACTTCCGGCACAACAAACTTCGGTGCTGAATTAAGCAGCAATGTCGGCGAAAAGGTCAGCAGCTTTGTTGATGAAAAATTCGGCGATATTACGGGCATCGGCGGCGATGTTTCGGGAATCGGCGAAGCCGTAAGCAATTTTATCGGCTCCGATGCAGTCGGTCAGTTCGGCGATACCATTAGCGGCTTTGTAGAGGGCTTCGGTCAGCTCGGCGGCGGTATAGGCGATATTTTCGGCAATATCGGCTCCGGCTCCGGCGGCAGTATTTTTGACAGTCTGCTCGGCGGTGGCGGCAATCAAAACACCACTTACCCCACGGCAAGCCACACCGGCGGTTATATTGAGCCTGTGGTAACCAAGTCACCCACCAAAGCGGCTACAACGCCGAAAATGCCCGATACAAAAATCACCACGCACGGCGCGACGGTTGACTATGCCGTGCAGACTGTGCCTTATGCGAAACCCTCCGGTGAAATCAAAACCGGAGATAAAGGCGACGGTGTTAAGTGGCTGCAGTGGATATTCATTTACACACACTACGGCCTCAGAGATGACGGCATTACCGGCGTTATGGATGAAGATACCGTTGCGGTAGTCAAAAAACTCCAGCAGGAGCGCGGCTTTGAGGTTAACGGCATTGTCGACCAGAAGCTCATTGACGCAGCCGAGGTGCTCTGGTACCAGTATAAGAACAACGCCGGCACAACCGTGACCGTGACCGGCATTCCGGAAACTACGGTTGCAGCGACTGTCGGCAATAATGATGCGGGTAAGAGCGCCATAGTTTTGGGCGTAGTCATTATTGCTCTTGTGTGGATAGTTGCAATAGCTCTTATAGTGTTCATACTTATATACAGAAGGCGCGGCAATAAAAAAGCCAAAAACGGCAGGGAAATGACTGCGCTTGAAAAAGCGGTTGAATCCGGCAGCGGCGAGTTTTCATCACAGCCTGCGGCGGAAGCCAAGCCCGATGAGGTCAAGACAATGGCGGATGCCAAACCCGAGGTTGCGGATGCTCCGGCAGAGGTCAAGCCCGAAGCTCCGGCAGAAAATTCAGGCATCAGCAATCTTTCCGATCTTTTTGAAGAAGCAAATAACAGCGGTAAATAATAAATATTTTGCGGCTTTGCCGCTGAAAACAGGTGGTTTATATGGATAAGTATTTGATAATCAATGCAGACGATTTCGGTATGTGCCGTTCCGCAAACCTTGCGGTAGAGGAGCTTTTCGGTAAGGGTGCCATCACATCGTCGACTATTATGACTCCTTGCGGCTGGGCAAAGGAAGCGGCTGTATGGGCGGCTGCTCACCCCGAGTATGCCATAGGCGCGCACCTTACATTCACAAGTGAGTGGGGCAATTACAGATGGTCGCCGGTATATAACGGCAAAACCGATTCTTTGCGTGATGAAGAAGGCTTTATGTGGCACGAATCCGATCAGTTTGAGGAGAATTGCGAGCTTGAGGATGTCGAAAACGAAATCAAGGCGCAGGTCGAAAGGCTTAAAAAATTCGGCGTTCCGCTTTCACACCTTGACAACCACATGGGCTCGCTTTACGGCATAGAAACCGGCAGATTTGAGATTTTGCAGCAGACTCTCGAGATATGCGGCGAATACGGGCTTCCTTTCCGTTTCCCCGGCACGTTTATCCCCGAAATGCTTGATAATGCTATGTTGGATATCAAGATCGATGCAAGCGTGATTACCGCCGTTTTCGACAAGGTAGTGGGCTATGCAAAGAGTCTCGGCGTTGCAATGCCCGATTACCTCATCCCCGGTGACTGGAACGGCCCGCAGGATGACAGTTACGAGAATTTCCGCGATTATATTTACGAGCTTTATACGCACTTCCCCGAGGGCGTTACCGAAACCTACATACATCCCGCATTTGAAAGTGAAGAACTTAAAGGCATTACAGGCTGCTGGCACCGCAGAGTTTGGGAGCACAAGCTGTTCTCCGACCCGAAAACTCAGCAGCATATCAAGGATTGCGGCATTAAACTTATAAACTACCGCGACCTTGCCGAAATGAAAAAATAAACGCATTAAGCGCATAACGAAGGGGCTGTGACAAAACAGCCGAAAGAAAAAGCGAGTCGAAAGCACTGAAAAGTAGTGCAAACGGCTCGCTTTTCTGGTATAATTGTAGTTGATGAAAACAAATATAACCGGAACTAA
>JAZUJG010000110.1:0-2151 GCA_045642645.1 Acutalibacteraceae bacterium
TAGCATCGAAGAGAGAACCGTAGGTGATTCCGATGATATCAGCGGAAACGAGCTGTTCTTCGGTGTATCCGAAGGAAGCGGAAGAAGCGGCCTTCATAGCGGCGTTGATGCCTTCCTTGGTTACGTTCTTGCCCTTGACAACGGCTACGAGAATGGTGGTGGAGCCGGTGGGGGTGGGAACTCTCTGAGCGCTTCCGATGAGTTTGCCGTTCAGTTCGGGGATGACAAGGCCGATTGCCTTGGCAGCGCCGGTGGAGTTAGGAACGATGGAAACAGCGGCAGCGCGGGCACGACGGAGATCGCCTTTTCTGTGCGGGCCATCGAGGACCATCTGGTCGCCGGTGTAAGCATGAACGGTGGTCATGATTCCGCTCTGGATAGGAGCGTACTCGTTGAGCGTCTTAGCCATGGGAGCGAGGCAGTTGGTGGTGCAGGAAGCTGCGGAGATGATCTGGTCATCAGCAGTGAGAGTGTCGTTATTAACTGAGAAAACGATTGTCTTGAGGTCGTTGCCTGCGGGAGCGGAGATAACAACCTTCTTTGCGCCTGCATTGATGTGAGCCATGCTCTTATCCTTTGAGCAGTAGAAGCCTGTGCACTCAAGAACTACGTCAACGCCGAGCTCGCCCCAGGGGCAGTCGTTAGCGTCTTTTTCAGCGTAGATTTTAAGGGTCTTGCCGTCTACGGTGATGGTGTTTGCTTCGTCATCGGCGGATACGGTGTGAAGATTTTCACCGATTTTGCCGCAGTAACCGCCCTGAGCGGTGTCGTACTTGAGAAGGTTTGCAAGCATTGAGGGCTTGGTAAGATCGTTGATGGCAACAACCTCGTAACCTTCTGCGCCGAACATCTGACGGAAAGCAAGACGGCCGATTCTGCCGAATCCGTTGATAGCAACTTTAACTGACATAATATTTACCTCCAAAGAAATAATTAGTTTTTTAACCGCAAATATTTTACCACAAAACCGAATAATTGCAACTAAATTGACATATTTTTAACCTGCATTTGCAAGTTTCGGCACTTTGTTAAAAAATTCTGCTTTGTGCGGGCGAAATATGTGCTATTTTTCCGACTCGCAATTACATATTCACAACATTTACGGGCTTGCCCGCAAGGAATGCGTTTACATTTGCTTCGAGAATTTCCATAAGCCGCGCCCTTGTTTCATAGCCTGCCCACGCAATGTGCGGCGTAATAAAGCAGTTTGGTGCGCTCAAAAGCGGGTTGTCATCCTTCGGCGGCTCGGTCGAAAGTACATCCGTGCCGTAACCCGCAAGCGTGCCGTTTTTAAGTGCCGCCGCAACATCCGCTTCGTTTATTATGCCGCCGCGTGCCGTGTTTACAATGCAGGCGCCCTTTTTCATTTTGCCTATAAAATCCGCATTTATAAGCTGTGCGGTAGCAGGGGTGAGGGGGCAGTGTACGGTGATGAAATCGGCATTTTCCCTTACTTCGTCAAGGCTTGTGAATTTTACATCCGGGAATCCCTCTTTTTTGCCGGACGGCGTATATGCAAGCACCTTCATACCGAATACATTTGCAATTTCCGCTACCCTTGCACCGATTTTGCCGAAGCCTATTATGCCGAGCGTTCTGCCCGCAAGCTCGTGCAGCGGGTGGATTTGGTAGCTGAAATCCTCGCAGTTCGACCAGCCGAGATTTTTTACATCGGCAGTATATTCCGCAACTCTGTTCATACATTCAAGTATAAACGCAAATGTCATCTGCGCCACGCCGTCTGTGGAGTATGCGGGAATGTTTGAAACGGGTATGCCGCGTTCCTTTAATGCCTCGCAGTCAAGCTGATTATAGCCGGTTGCAAGCACCGCTATGAATTTTAGGCGCGGCAGCTCTTTAAGCGTTTCGCGCGTAATCGGTACTTTATTGAGAATAATCATATCGGCGTCCTTGGCGCGTTCAATGATTTTGTCGGCAGGTGTGCGTGGGTAAACCGTTAAATTAAAGTTTTCATTTAACCAGTCCCAGCTTAAGTCGCCGGGGTTTTCGGTGTGTCCGTCAAGTATTACGGCGTTGAGTTTCTTAACCATTAGCCAACAGTCCCTTCATTTATCATCCGCCTGAAATTATATAACACTTGCCGCCGTGTTTCAACAGTAATTTGAATTTTACTTGACCTAAACGAAATTC
>JAZUJG010000111.1:0-3545 GCA_045642645.1 Acutalibacteraceae bacterium
TATCGTAATTTCATTATTGCTGAATTCGATTCTTTTTCGGGTAACAAACTAAATCGTTATATTTCAAGACTGTAATGTGTTACCCATGTCCTTGCACTGGTGTTACCCATGTTGCTCTTGACACGGGAGTGCCGCCCGTACGATTCGTTCTTGATTTTCGCGTGGGAAACCGCGGGGTTATGCGAAATAACGCATAATACAAAAACAACGCGGTTTCGCGAAAACTGCGTTGCCTGCCTTTTGCCCTGCGGGCAAACCGGGCGGCGCGGGAGTGCCGCCCGTACCGTTCGTTCTGTTTTTTCGCGTTAAAAATCGCGAGGTTGAACGGGCGGCACGGGGTGCCGCGCCGTACCGATTGTTCTGAATATTCGTTGTAAAAGCCAAAAGATTATTCTTAATTCTTAATTCATTATTCTTAATTATTAAGCATTGACACGCGGTAATAAAATGTGATAGATTTGTAATCAAAGGAGTGTGCGCTATGAATGACGCTTATTTTTTGACAGTCGGAATCGTACTGTCGGTTATTGGTGTGCTTATGCTCGCTTCGATTTTGGTGTCGCGAATTAAATGCAAAACCGCGGTCGAGGCGGTCGTCAGCCGTGTTTCCGTCAAAAAGTCATATCTGCGCGGTAAGACATACAAGTTTTCCACTCCGGTCTTCACATACACCTTCAACAGCAAAAAGTACACGCAAAAGGCGAATATTTCAACGCTGAAAACCGGAAAATACACCGCCGGAGATACTTTTACCGTCTATATTGACCCGAAAAATCCCGCAGCGATGCGCTTCGGGACAAATATCGGTGTAATCGTATGCGGCGCACTTTTTCTTGCGGCGGGATTGATTTTGACGGTATGTTACTTTTTATAAATCATTCATTTTGAAAAGAGATAGGTATGCAATACATTTTATTTATGCTTGTGCTTATGTTCGGCGTGTTCGTGCAGGCGCTTGCAGGCTTCGGCGGCACGCTTATAGCCATGCCGCTGGGCATTATGATTATGGGAATGGGCGTAACAAAGCCCGTTATGACCTTTGTGGCGTGGATAACCGGCGTTATTGTTGTGGTGCAGGAATACAAGCACATAAATACACGCGAGCTTATGAAAATGGTGGGCGTTATGCTTGCGGGCGTGCTCGGCGGTATATGGCTCACGGGCAGACTGCAGCTGAATTTCCTGCTCATACTGTACGGCATTGTGGTAGCGGGTATAGGCATAAAGCGGCTGTTTTTCAAGCAGAAAAAAGAGCCCTCTCCCCTTGTGCAGAATGCGGCACTTGCGGTGGCGGGCATAATGCAGGGACTTTTCGTTTCGGGCGGCAGCTTCCTTGCGGTTTACTCGGTTGCCAAAATCAAGGAAAAGCAGGAATTCCGCGCAACGGTGAACGCGGTATGGGCAATAATAAACACGATAATGATAATCACCTATTTCATAAACGGCTCGGTAACGAAGGATGTGCTTACCGCTTCGGGAACAGCGATTATACCCACGCTGATTACCGTATGGCTCGGCGGCGTGCTCACAAAGCGCGTTAAGCAGGAAACATTTTTGAAAATCATCTATGTTGTTCTGATTATTTCAGGTGCGGTACTGCTGATAACGAATATATAAAAAACGAGCAGGTATGTAAATTCACATTACATACCTGCCGATTTTTATTTTGTTTTTAAATCTTCGAGATAGTCATTGAGTTCCGCATTTTTTATATCGGTAATAAACATATGACCGGGTGAATGTGTGATAACTATGGGCGGCTTCGCATTTTCGACCGCCGCCTGCGGAGTAACACCGCAGGGCCAGAACACCGGAACTTCGCCGTCATAGATATCAACGGCATCGCCGTAATCGGGCTTCATAATATCCTTAATGCCGATTTCGGCAGGGTCGCCTATATGAACGGGTGCGCCGTGAACATTGGGCATTTTAACGGTGATATCGTAGGCGCGTTTTGCATTTTCGGGAGTCATGGGGCGCATACTGCACACCATCGGTCCGAAAAAGGGACCTGCCTGCTTTGTCTGAATGCTTGTTTTGAACATAGGCACGTTTCTGCCCTGCACTATATGGCGCACCTCAATCCCCTCGCGCATAAGCGTTTCTTCAAACGAAAAGCTGCAGCCGATAAGGAAGCCCACAAAATCGGGCTGCCAATACTCCGAAGCATCGCGCACCTTTTCGCAAAGCACGCCGTCGCGGTAAATGAAGTATTCGGGGATATCGGTAACAATGTTACCACCCTCGCCCATAGCGTGAGTAAGGGGCTCGCCGCGCATAATTTCAAGCACGGGGCACGGGAACGGATTATTTTTGCAGAACTGCTCAAAATCAGCCGCCCACACGCCCGGCAGAATTACAAGGTTTGCCTGCGCATAGCCTGCCGCCATACCTGCGGTGGGGAAAGTGATTTCCTGCTTTCTGATGCGCTCGCGCACCTCGGCGGGAGTCATATTCACATAAGGTGTAATATCGAATTTTGCCATAATTTACCCCCTGCTGTCAATTTCGACCTCGTACTGCACTCCGTTGAGAGTTACGAGGTATTTTTTATTTTCATCTGTTTCTTCGCCGTCATCTTCGGGAAAGACGGGAACTTCGGGCGCCGTACCCTTATCAAACATTTCGCGCAGTTCTTTATATTTCTGCTTCTGCGCTATAAAAACATCCTGCGCGGTTTCGATATCGGTTTTTACGAAACGAACAGTATCGCCCGCCTTGCACTGCGCTATCATAGTCATATCGACATTTATAACGCTTGCGATTTTGGCATAGCCGCCCGTGGTCTGACGGTCGGAAAGCATTATAATCGGCTCGCCGCCGTCGGGCACCTGAATTGCGCCGAAGGTAATGCCGTCGGTAATAATGTTGCCGTCATTGACGTGCTGAATTTTAGGACCTGTAAGGCGGTAGCCCATACGGTCAAATTCATTTGTTACCTTGTAATCGGAGTTAAGGAATGTATGCACGCCGTCATCGGTAAAGCTTTCCTCCTGCGGGCCCATAAGCACGCGCACCTCATAAGTGCCTTTGAATTTAGGCGCTTTCATTGCGCGGTTTTCAACATTTTCGGGGCAGGCACCGGGCTTTCTGAACGCGATTTCATCGCCCTGCATAAGCTTCCTGCCCTCGTAGCCGCCGAGGTTTGCTTTTATATAGGTTGAGCGACTGCCCATAATGGGCGTAATTTCAAGACCGCCCGCAAAAGCGATATACGCGCGGCATCCGCTTTTGACAGCGCCGAACGAAAGCATATCGCCCTGCTTGATTTTAATTGCGCGGTACATCGGGCAAGGCTCGCCGTTAAGTGCGGGCGAAAGATTACCGCCCGTAATTGCGATAACGGCAGATGAAGTAAACTCGATTTTCGGACCGAGCAAGGTAACCTCAAGTACCGCTTCATTATTTACATTGCCTACAAGCACATTGGCGTAAACATAGGACTGCACATCCACCGCGCCGGAAACACCGAGGCCGTAGCGCTGGTAGCCGCGCCTGCCGGCATCCTGCACGGTGGTAAGAAGTCCGCCGTCATGAAAAATAAT
>JAZUJG010000112.1:0-7063 GCA_045642645.1 Acutalibacteraceae bacterium
TGTGGAACTGAGCTGCCACGGCGGTCTGTATATTTTACAGCGCGTACTGCGTGCGGTCTATGCCGCAGGCGCCGTTCCGGCAGAAGCGGGTGAATTCACAAAACGCGCATTTCTGAACGGTAAAAAAGACCTTTCGGAAGCGGAAGCGGTAATGGCGCTTATTTCCGCCTCGGGCGAGGAGGCGCGCGCCGCCACACTTAACGCCCTTGACGGTGCTTTAAGCCGTGAAATCACCGCGTGCCGCGATATTCTTGCACGCTCCGCCGCATTTTTGAGCGCGTGGGTTGATTACCCCGACGATGAAATACCCGAGCTTTCCGACGATGAACTTTCTTCAACACTCAACGGCGTGAAAACTCGCCTCACCTCCCTGCTTGACCGTTTTGATGCAGGTCAGGCGGTGCTTGAGGGCGTGGATACCGCCATTGTCGGCAAGCCGAATGTGGGTAAATCCACACTTCTTAATGCGCTCACGGGCAAATCGCGCGCCATAGTTACGCCCATTGCGGGTACCACGCGCGATGTGCTTGAAGAAACGGTGCGTGTGGGTAATGTTACGCTGCGCCTTGCCGATACCGCGGGCATTCGCACCGATACCGACGATGAAATAGAGCGCATAGGCGTTGAACGCGCAAAGGAGCGTTTTGACCGTGCCGCTTTGGTGCTCGCCGTGCTTGACGGCAGCGAAGCACTTTCAGCCGATGATGCGGCGCTGCTTGAAATGTGCCGCACGAAACGCTGCATTGCGGTAATAAACAAAAGCGACCTCACGCAGAGGCTCGATATAAACGAAGTAAAAAAATATACCGCCTCCGTCGTGGAAATTTCCGCGAAAGAGTACGGTAATATAGATAAACTCAAGGAAGCCGTTGAATACTCGGTAGGTACGGCGGGCTTTGACCCGTCGCTGCCGCTTATTACCACCGAGCGCCAGCGTTCCTGCGTAAGCAAGGCGCTTTTAAGTGTAAGCGATGCGTTCGACGCGCTTACGGGCGGTATGACCGCCGATGCGGTTAATGTGTGCATTGACTGCGCAGTTGACCAACTCAGCGTGCTTACGGGCGAAAAAGCCACCGAAACAGTTGTGAACGAGGTTTTCAAAAACTTCTGTGTGGGTAAATAATCAGAATGTGAGTATTTCACAGAGGTTTGCGAAATCGTCAAGCGTGAGCTTTTCGGCGCGCACGGTTTTTTCAAGCCCCGCCTGCTCCAATGCGGCGGCAACCGTATCTTTCGGCAGTGAAAGCCCCGCGCTTATTGAATTTTCAGCCGTTTTTCTGCGCTGCAGGAAAGCGGCTTTTATCAGTCTGAAAAACTTTTCTTCATTTGCGACCTTTACGGGCGGCTCTTTTCTTACGGTCAGGCGGATTACCTCACTGTTGACCTTGGGCGGCGGCAGAAAGCTGTCGCGCCCCACAAAGAAAAGCTCCTCGCTGTCGGAATAATACGAAACCGCGCAGGTAACTGCGCCGGAATCACGGCTGCCGACCTTTGCACAGAGCCTGTCCGCCGCTTCCTTCTGCACCATTACTGTTATTGATTTTACAGGCAGGCGACTTTCAAGCAGGAGCATAATTACAGGTGATGTTATATAATACGGCAGGTTAGCGCAGACCGCCACATCCATACCTGCACATTCCTCCGCAATAATCGCGGCGAGGTCGGCTTTCATAATATCCTCGTTAATTATCTTAACATTGTCAAATTCCGCAAGCGTTTCCTTAAGTACGGGCAAAAGGCGCTTGTCCACCTCAAAGCTCAATACTTTTTTTGCCCGCTTTGCAAGCTCGGCGGTAAGCACGCCCACGCCGGGACCTATCTCTATAACGCAGGTGTTGCCGTCAAGCCCGGCACACTCCGCCATTTGCGGACAGACCTCGGGGTCTATAAGAAAATTCTGCCCCAAGCCCTTATTAAAGGTTACGCCGTGCTTCTGCATAACCGCGCGTATAACATTTATATCGGAAAGATTGTTCATTTTTACCTCCGAAAACTATTGAAATAAGGTATTAAGTAATATATGATTATATTATATATTTACCGCTTCACATTGTCAACAAAGGAGTACCCCTATGAATAATATAAAAGATGCACTCTTTATCAGGCAGGATTCCGATTTCGGCACTGTCTGCCCCATTTTCAAAAAAACCGTATGGCTCGACAAGCCCGTGCTCAAAGGCACGCTTTACATAAGCGCACTCGGCTTTTACGAGGCATACCTCAACGACTGCCGCGTGGGTAAATTCATATTCGCTCCCGGGTGGACAAGCTGCGAAACCCGCCTGCAATACCAGCAGTACAATGTTACCTCGCTGCTTGAGGAATGCAACACAATAGATATTGCCGTGGGCAGGGGCAGGCGCATCCATAAGCGCAAAAACGAGGATCTTCCCTGCCTTAAAGCAAATGAAACCGCACTTATTGCCGCGCTCGTGGTGGAGTATGAGGACGGCACAAGCGAATTTTTCGGCACCGACGAAACCTGGCAGTGCGCAAAAAGCAACATACTTTACTCCGATATTTACAACGGCGAAACGGTCGATTTCTGCGCCGATACCGACAAATGCTGCGGCGTGAAAACGCTTGATATAAATAAAGATATACTCATCCCCACCGAGGGCGAGGAAACACGCGAAATGGCGCGTATTGAAGCCGCAGAGCTCATAATCACGCCCAAGGGTGAAACCGTAATCGATTTCAAGCAGGAAATCACGGGTTATGTTGAATGGAAAGTGCCCGCAAAACGCGGTAAAACATTCAAGATTTATCACGCCGAGGTGCTCGATAAAAAGGGCAATTTCTATACAAAAAATCTGCGCAGCGCGGAATGCTGCATCAAGGTTAAATCCGACGGCAGAGAGCATACATATAAGCCGCATTTTTCATTTCAGGGCTTCAGGTATATAAAGCTTGTGGGCTTCGGCAAAAATATATCACTTGAAGATTTTACCGCTGTTGTGGTGTTTTCAGATATGAAGCGCACGGGCTTTTTCGCCTGCGGCGATGACCTTGTGCAGCAGCTTTACGAAAATATAGTGTGGGGGCAGCGCGGCAATTTCCTCGATGTGCCCACCGACTGCCCGCAGCGCGATGAGCGTATGGGGTGGACGGGCGATGCGCAGGCATTTGCAAAAATGGCGTGCATAAATTACGACACCTCAAAATTTTACCGCAAATGGCTGCACGACCTTTCCGCCGACCAGCTCGCCGACGGCTCCGTGCCCTATGTGGTGCCTGCCGGCTGGGACGGTTACGGCTCTGCCGCGTGGGGCGATGCCGCGGTAATAGTGCCGTATCAGCACTACCTCGCATACGGCGACGAAAGCATAATCCGCGAACAGTTTGACTCTATGAAAAAGTGGATAGCCTTTATTGAATCGCAAAGCTCGGAGCGCGGTCTCTGGGACGGCGGCAAGCATTTCGGCGACTGGCTTTCGCTCGATGCGGGCGACGAGGCCTGCGGCGGTCTTACCGACCACAACCTTATTGCCACCGCCATGCTCGCGTACTCGCTTTCGCTGCTCATAAAAATGGGCGGCGCAATCGGCGAAGATATGGCGTACTATGAAAATCTTTACACCGACACGGTCAGGCAGTACCGCAGGCATTTTATAAATACCGGCAAGCCCGAGCACGAAACACAGACCGCCAATGTGCTTGCGCTCTTTATGAATCTTACCGACGACCGCGAGCGCGAAGCCGCAAAGCTTATTAAGGATATTGAGGAGTGCGGACACCTGAAAACCGGCTTTGTGGGTACGCCGTACCTGCTGCACGTGCTCAGCGATGCCGGCAGAACCGACCTCGCCTACAAGCTGCTGCTTAAAAAGACCTTCCCCTCATGGCTGTACCCCGTAACAAAGGGCGCAACTACCGTTTGGGAGCGTTGGGACGGTATGAAAGCCGACGGCTCGTTCGCCTCTGCGGGTATGAACTCCTTTAACCACTACGCCTACGGCGCGGTCGGCGACTGGATGTTCACGAAAATCGCAGGCATAAACCCCGATATAAACGAGCCTGCTTACAGGCATATAATTTTCACGCCGCATCCCTGCAAAGCGCTCGGCTATGCAAAGGCGCGTATGCTCACGAAATACGGCGAAATCATTTCGTCGTGGCAGTACACGGGCAACGGCGATGAATGTGAGTTTTCGTTTACCGTGCCGAACGGCACACACGCCACGCTTTACCTTGATAATGAAGAATACGAATTCGAGCCGGGCACATACACCACCGCATTTGAAATCGAAGGCTTCTGATAAAGGAAGTGAGCTTTTATGGGCATACTGCTCTGCATAATATTCTTTACCGCGCTTTACAGGGCAAAGCCGTCTGCCTTCTGCAAGGGCGGCAGGCTCGGCGGCGATTATTTAAGTATGGAAACCACCACCGCCGTTAAGGGCATTTTCATCCTCTGCATTTTTCTTACCCATTCGGCGCAGTATGTAAAGGTCGGTGCGGACGGACTTGCGCCGCTTTACAACCTTTTCAGAAACGGCGTGCTTCAGGGCGTTGTAACGATGTTTTTCTTCTATTCCGGCTACGGCGTGCTTGAATCGTTTAAGAAAAAAGGCTTTTCATACATACAAAAATTCCCGAAAAACAGAATACTGAAAATCGTTCTGCATTTTGATATTGCCGTGCTCGCCTACCTTGTGCTTGCCCTCATACGCGGCAAAAGCTACACGCTTTCGCATATCGTACTCGCGTTTACGGGGTGGACTGCTCTCGGCAACAGCAACTGGTTCGTTTTCGATATACTTGCGGCGTATTTACTCACTTACGCGGCGTTCGTGATTTTCAGAAAAGCGAAACCGATTTTTTCGGTAATCGCGGTAACGGTGCTTTCACTCGGCTTTATGCTTGTGATGTATAAAACACAGCCCGACAGATTCTACAACACCTTTATCTGCTATGCCGCAGGTATGTGGTGGTCGCTTTATAAAGAAAAACTCGAAAGCCTGTTGTTTTCAAAAAAGCTTATATGGGCGCTCGCGTTTATTCTGTCGCTCGGTGCGTATTATGCTTTGTACCGCCACCGTGAAAACGCCGTGTGTTACTGCGCGATGATGCTTGCTTTCACCTTTGCGTGCGTACTTTTCACAGCCGCCGTAAAGGTCGGAAACAAGGCGCTTGCGTGGTTCGGCAAGGTATCGTTTTCGATTTTTATAATTATGAGAATACCTATGATAATTATGAGCGACCTCGGCTTTGCAAAGGATAAATATCTGTTTATTTTCCTTTCGTTTATCGCCACCGCCGCGCTCGCGTGGGGGTATGACGCTCTGCTCGGTGTAATTGACAGAAAACTGTTTGCAAAAAAATAATCAAATCCGATTTTGGAGGAATGAATATGTTCGACGAATTCAACCCGCTTGAAAATGCGCAGCTCGTTCACCACTACATTACAAATATGGTGGATAAGGCTTATGACAACCTCCCCTACTGGCTGCTTCTGCCCAACAAGAAGCCTGCCGAAGCGGCGCACTGCCGCGTTGACGATGCGGAGCTTGTAGGCTCGTGGTATGAGGGGCTTGTTAACGCCATGCAGATGCTCGGCACGGATGACGGCGATGATGTAAAGCAGTCGCTTCGCCGCCACCTTATGAAATCGTGGGGCGAGCACGGTTTAAGATTCTGCGAAAAATATCTGTGGACTCACACCGTTCACGCATCATTTCACGAAATGGGCTACATTATGCCCGCAATGAACCTTATCACCGCCGAATACCCCGACGATGAGGAAGCCGAAAAGCGCACGAGCGAGCTTGTGCGCGGTATGCGTTCGCTTGTTATTGAGCGCAAGGTGCGCACATTCTGGTCGGGCGACTACGAGGAAGAAGAACCGATTTATGAATTCCCGAATGACGTTTACCTCAAAGACGGCGGCTTTGATCTTACGCGCCACACCGGCAGGGGCGAACAGCCCATCCGCAACGCCACATCGCTGCACGCGCTTGTTACGCGCTATGAGCTTAAAGGCGATGAGGTCGCACTCGACCTTGCAAGAGGTATGGCGAACTATGTGCTCGGCGTTTCGCGCTACTTTAACTACAAAATGGAATTTTTCGGTCATGTTCACTCGGCGGCGTGGTTTGCAAGCGGCATTATAAAGCTCGGCAGACTTACGGGCGAAGAAAGATACATTCTCAAGGGCAAGGCTATCTACGATTATGTGCGCTCGATTTCCTCCGATTTCGGCTGGGTTCCCGAATATGCACAGTGGCACCCCGTTGAGGAGGAGCACTGCGAAACCTGCTGCATACGCGATATGATAGTCTGCGCAGATGAGCTTATAAAATGCGGCTACACCGAATACTATAATGATATGAACTTATTTGCACGAAATCAGCTTGTGGAAAATCAGGTAAGATACACCGATTATGTGGAGTGCGACAATTCCCTGCCCGACGGCAACGGCATCACCTACAACCGCATAAACGAAAGAATGATGGGCGGCTTCACGGGCGGCAGCGAGCCGAACTCGATTTCGCTCACGCGCTTCCGTTCAATAGCGGGCTGCTGCGTAGGCACCGCGCCCGTTGCACTCAAAACCGTATGGGATAATGTTATCACCGATGTAAACGGCGTGTTCACCGTAAATATCCCCTGCAACAAGCAAACCGATTCCGTTAAGCTCGAATCGTTTATACCGAACGAGGGCAAAATCAGAATAACCGCGCTCAAAGAGTGCAAAGCGGGCTTCAGAATTTATGAGTGGATGGGCGAAGATGTAAAATACACAGTAAACGGCAAGGCGATTGCGCCGGAAACCGAAAACGGTATTGCAGCTGCCGCACTCAAAGTCGGCGATGTGCTTGAGCTTAACTTCGCCATAGAAACAGTTGCAAAGAAAGAAACCGTACGCGGCACGGAGTTTACGGTATATTGGCGCGGCTGCGACGTGGTTGATATCACTCCGCGCGGCGAGCACGTAAGGCTCTACCAGCGCAACAGCGAAATCCCGAAATATTACCCCACGCCCGCAGATGTGGAATACACGGGCGCGGCGAATATGGGCCCCACTCAGCAGAAGCAGTAAACGGAGGTATTCACTATGAAA
>JAZUJG010000113.1:0-6451 GCA_045642645.1 Acutalibacteraceae bacterium
TATAATACTCGATGTTATGATGCCCGTGCTTGACGGCATAGCAGCCTGCCGCGAGATACGCAAAAGCAAGAAAACACCCATACTGTTTATGTCTGCACTCGGGCAGGAGGAGGACTACCTCAAAGGATATTCAGCAGGTGCCGATGATTACATAACAAAGCCGTTTCCGCTTTCCGTTCTTACCGAAAAGTGCCTTGCCGCAATTCGCAGATATACGGGTACGAATGCCGATGATGTTATTTCGATAGGTAAAATCACACTTGACTGTTACAGGAAAAAGGTGCTCGCCGACGGTGCGGAAATTGCGCTTTCAGCCAAGGATTTCGAAATTTTGCAGTACCTTATGAGTAAGCGCGGCGTTGTGTTGAGCCGCAGCCTTATACTTTCGCGCGTGTGGGGTTACGATTTCGAGGGCGAGGACAGAGTGGTCGATACGCATATCAAGAATATTCGCAAGGCTCTCGGTGATTGCTCGGGGTATATCAAAACCGTTTCGGGTATGGGCTACACCTTTGCGGAGGTGGACGGCAAATGAAAACGAAAGTCAAGAAACTATTACTGCGCGTTTTTGCTGTTATGCTTGCGCTGTATGTTTTTGCAGGTGCATTCATGATTTTAACACAGCACAAGAACGAATTTGATTATTTCATTAACAGCAGCGAGCAGATACCGTCTTCGCTTACCGGAATCAATAATTTTTACCTATCTAAAACATTTAAAACGGACTTTCTGTCTGCAACCGATATGGAATTTCCCATAGCGTGTGCGCTTTTGGACTCAGAAGGCAATGTGATTGCAAGCAGCCGACCTGCGTTTACGGTTTATTTTAATGGGAAAAACGACGCTTTGGACGGTGAAATTTTTATTGATTCATATTCATACACAACCGATGAAACTCACCGACAAATAATTGATTTTGTGGAAAATTGCTCCCTGTATTGCAATTTGCAAGCCGAATATCTTTCGGTTTACAAAGAAGGTGAAAATTATATACCCGTTTCGGCGGTGCTTTATAACAGCCAAAGTGACGACGACGGGAAAATCACAGTTCATTTTACCGATTACGAGCCGACTTTTACATTTAAAGAGGGTAGCGGTATTTCGGTGTACCTTAACGGGTACAGTTATATAGATTCCCGCATTGATGAAAAGCTGTTTTTTTCATTAAATAAGGAGCTTGATGATTTTATCGGCTCTTTTACCGAAACTCACAAGAACTTGGAAGTATACGAATACGATTGTTCTTATCCTTATAGGCTTGCCGGAAGCAACTCGTTTGAATATGAAAGGAGCTTTGGATTAGGTGAACCTGAAAATGAGACAACGGTCTGCCTTTATCTGAAAACAGAAACGAACCTTTACTATAATGCAGTAAAACATTGTCCGATGCTGATTTATATGGGGATTATGTTCTTCTTCGCCGCGCTGATAATCGCGTTTGTCTTAATTTGCGTTGAGCGCAAGAACGAAAGACTTGCGCAAAGCCGCAGGGCATTTGTTGCCGCGGCGGCGCACGAGCTGAAAACACCGCTTGCCGTAATAGCCAATAAAAGCGAGTGCATACTCGAAAATGTTTCGCCCGAGCAAACGGCGGAATATGTGAATTCGATTTACGATGAAAGCAAGCGAATGAGCAGAATGGTGAAAACCTTGCTGCAATATAATAAACTCAATTCCGATACCGAAATAACGAAAAACAAAGAAAAGCTTGCACCGATAATCGCGGAGCAGACAGCAAAATTCAAGCCGCTTATTGAAGCAAAAAACATAACCTACACCGAAGCCGTAAACGAAAATTCGGTGCTTGAATGTAATAAAGAACTGCTCGGAATTGCAATAGACAACCTGCTTTCCAATGCCGTAAAATTCACCGACGAAAACGGTGAAATACGAATAACCGCAACCGCTTCGGGCAGAAATGTATGCTTTGAGATTTTTAATTCGGGAAGCTCAATTTCAAGCGAGGATGCGCCGCATATCTGGGAAGAGCTTTACAGCGGCGACAAGGCGAGAACACGCAGCGATTCAAGCGGTATGGGGCTTGCGATTTGTAAGCGTATATTTACGCTGCACGGCTTCACATACGGCTGCCGCAACGAAACTGACGGCGTAACATTTTACTTTTCGGCGCACAGGTAACAGCATATTGAAATACAAAATGACCGCACCGACAATTCGTACGATGCGGTCATTTCTGCTTTGTTGTTTGATGTCATTGCACGATTTTTTCGGCAAAGTCGAATAATGCTTCGGCAGGATCGGAAATTTGCACAAATTCAATGCCCTGCGAGGTGAAATGCTGCTCCGAAAACGGTGTGAGATTTATCGAAAACATCTGCGCCGCTTCAAACGGGTACATCTCAATGCCGGCGTTCGGGAACGTGTCGCGTATTTCGCGCAGAACGGGTAAACATTCCTCACCGAGCGCATCGTTGAAAATCAGCTTGTTTTCGGCATAATCGTAATCGGTGGCAAAAAGCACATTTTTGAATTTCATATAATCACCGTGTACATTCATTAAATGTGTTTTTTTACTGCGTTTGAAACCCGCAGATAGTCATTAGTCAGAATGGTGTCGATGCCCATATCAACATATCGGCAGGCTTCCTGCGGGTCATCTGCCCAGAAGACATTGCAGTGAATGCCGTTTATTTTGGCATAATCAATACTGTCTTGATTAAAATACGGTTTGAACAGCTGGATTTTCTTAATACCCAGCTTAACTGCGCGGTCAACCATCCGGCGCATATCGTGTTTTTCGCCGTCCCATCCTACACAACGCTCAATATCCGGGGCAATCTCGTGAAACTCCGCAAGGCATTTGTCGGAGGTTGACATCATATAACAATGGTGTTCGCATCCGTACTGCCTCAGCAATGCGGCAACGCGTTCATATTGCGGTTCCGAGCTGTTCATATCCCAAATTTTCATGTGAATATTAAAAATCGCAGTACAGGCAAACTTTTTCAGAATATCTTCAAATGTGATGATTTCAAGACCTGCATACTGTTCTGCCGTTTTGCATCCGAAATCGAACCGTTTAAGTTCTTCAAGCGTATAATCCCATACGTTTCCCGTTCCGTTTGGTACGCGGTCAAGATTGGAATCGTGAATGGAAACGAGCTCGCCGTCTTTGGTCGCCCAGAGGTCGAATTCGATTTCATCTGCTCCGAGTGCGACAGCGGCGCCGAAAGCGGGCATACTGTTTTCGGGCGCAACCGTACTGAATCCCCGATGGGCGCAGATACGGGGATAGGGGAGCATCTGCTCATTCGGAATCATCATACTTCCTGCAGGACGGTACAGCCACGGTCTTCGTCCTTCTTCGATATATTCATAATGAGCTTTCGGTTCTCCGAGGAAGCCTGCAGGCTTGTAATGCTTCAAATGAGGGTCAATTTCACAAGCCGCAAAACCGACATCATTTTTCATATTGACAAGCATTTCACCTTTTGGATCGACCATCATGCTGCATCCGCATAATTCAGAATCCGCACCGAGAGATACAGATGAACGGATAAGATAGGCATTTGTATTAT
The DNA here is from genome assembly GCA_045642645.1 of Acutalibacteraceae bacterium. GTDB lineage: Bacteria > Bacillota > Clostridia > Oscillospirales > Acutalibacteraceae > DTU089. The sequence goes on from JAZUJG010000113.1 coordinate 3,540, forward strand.
AGCAAAGGAATTTGCCGATGGTTTCAAGCGTGTTATGCGTATCGGTCCGCTGATGAGAACAGCCGATGATAATATCAACATTTTCTCTTGCGAGCGCGGCAAATTCTTCATACATATAGAAATCATAGCAGGTCATAAAGCCGAAACGGATACCCTCAATTTCTACCGTATACGGCTTTTCGTAATGATAACTGTAAGAACAGTCCATGCCGTTACCGCCCTGCAACGGTGTTTTGACCTCCGACGGTGCGGGATGAGCCTTGAAATATTTGCCGACTACATTGCCTGCTCTGTCGAAAGCGTAGGTCGTGTTGCGCCAGCCGTTTGCGCTCTTGAAGCCGAAGTTTGCGAATACAAGAGCATGACAGCGCCTTGCGGTTTCGGAAACCTTCTTATAAACCGCATCGTTATATTTTTCAATGGACTGATGAAACTGCTCTGCATTTTCGGTTGCGGCGGGAATATCGCAGTATTCAGGCAGAACGATAAGATCCATTGAGTCATCGCATCTGTCAATGATTTTCATCATGCCTTCAAAACATTCTTCAATTTTTGTATGGTCAAAAGAGTAATATGGTTGAATGATGCAGGCTTTCACGCAAAACGTCCTTTCCGATTTATAGGTTTCAGCAAAGAATTTTTCAGAACTTTCCGAAAAACAGTTCGCCTGCGGGAACGGTTATGTAATATTTACCGTCGATTTCTTCTATTCTGAAATTGCCGTACAGTGCGGCGAGCTTTCTGCCGTCTTTCAGTTCAACCTGCACGGTCTTTTCAGCTTCTTTGAGTCCGTATTCTCCATCTTCAACTGAGCGGACAATACCGGTATTATTGAAAACTGTCAGGAAATATTCATCATCTGAATTTTTATTTACGATATGATGAAGTCCGCCTGTTACTCTGCACGGCAGAAGTTTATTAAGCAAATCAGGTACATCGTCAAGCGAACAGCATCTGTGCTTCTTTTCAAAGCTCTCATCACCCGTGAGATTTACCGCATATTCATAGCTGCTTTCGTCGTAGATATCTTCGTTTACAATATCAATCGCATCGGGCAGAAGCCTGTTTACAAGACAGCCGTTTTCATTTCCGACGGTTTCCCCGTAAGCGAATAGCCTGCGAAGTCCGTTCCGCATAACATCAAGCTTACGTTTCAGCTCACCGTCAACATTAAATGAAAGATATTTTCCGTCTGTATCAATATTATCAAGTGATATGATTTCTTTCGGGATTACCGCCGCTATCGGCGTTAGGGGCTTGCCGATGTTTTTATTCTTCTCCGTGAAATCAATAAAGTCCTTTTTTATTTGTCCGTAGGGTGTAAGCTCAAAGTCATTCCAGTCGTAGAACGTATTGCAAAGTCCCCACTCCTCTGAAATGAATTCCGCTCCCGACATATACGAACAGAAAAACATCCTCTTCTGCAGTGAGCGCGAGCTGCCTCCGTTGCCGCCTGCGGTCTTGAATGGAAAACTGTCGTTACTGATATTCCATTCGTTCAGTCCGTCCTTCTGATAATTGCAGGCAGAAAACGGTTTTCCTCCCCACGGCTCATAGTAGGTGCCGAAACTTTTGCCGTATGCCTTCGCCATTCCTCTTGCATACGCAATCTGAACCGAGGTGTGTTCTGTCTGCTTCCCGATTTCGGGCATTACTCTTTTTGCGCCGTTTTTAAATTCGAGAGAATATCCGAGTATGGCGCTGTCGCAGGGAAGCAGCATACCGTCTGTATATTTCTGCCTTTTTGCGAATAAGTCTTTCATTGCGTCAAGATATTTTTCGCAATCGGTTATGTGTCCGACCTCGGCAAATTCCTTTGCGCTCATTGCTTCGGTAAAGACATGGGGAAAAGGAAAATCGCGCTTGAGAGTGGCAATAATGTTTTCTTCCGTCCACGGCTCGGGACATTTGCCGTCAACAAGCTTTCTTGTGTCACTGATAAAATTTGACATCCACTCGTGCATCTGAAAGCCGAAAAACTTTTCGCCGAGCATTTCACGGTATGCGCGGACAAGCTTCATGTCATAGTCGTATCCTTCAAAGAAGCAGCCGCCCTGAAGTCTGTCAATATACATAGGACAGTTATTGTCTTTGACAAAGTTATATAAATCTCCGCCGACTTTTGCAAGATTGTTGAATTTTAATTTTGGGTCAATGTCTATACTCTGACAGAATCTGATTCCGTCATTTTCTCTGAATAAGCCTGCATTTATCTGCGCCTCAAAAACCTTCGGCATATATGCGTGAAAAAAAGTAAAAGCCACAACAGCACCTCTATCGTTTTTATTTCTTGTGAAATTTATTTGTATCAATCTTAAACAGTTTCGCTGATGAATAATTGAGGGTGGGACAACCGCACCCGATTATGTTGCAACACGGCAAATTCTGATTTGTCGGCACTATTATAACACACTTTCAATTCACGTTCAATCAAATATGCGATTTTGAAATTCGCACAATTAACAAACCTCCCTGAACTTGGTACAATCAAGTAACCAAATTCAAAGAGGTTATCTTTATGGAAATCACATATACAAAAGTCGGCGAATACCTGTGAAGTAAACCCTTATGCGCCGCAGCGCATTTCACATTTGCGAAGCAATATTTCACATCCGAAGGATATCTCACAAATCCCGCAGGGATTTATTTTATCAAGGCGAAGCGTTGTATATCATCCGTTCGCAGAACGGTATATCACCAATTCCGCAAGGAATTGTATATCACCAACGCGAAGCGTTGTATCTCATCAAGCCGCAGGAAATACACGCTGCCGCGTGATGAGATACAACAACTATGTCAAAATAAATAATAGTGAAATCGTTCGCTAACGCTCACGGTGAAATCTTCGGCTTTGCCTCAGATGAAATCCTCCGGCTTCGCCGTCGGGTGAAATTAAATCCGTCTTATCCGCG
>JAZUJG010000114.1:0-3989 GCA_045642645.1 Acutalibacteraceae bacterium
CGGTGTTATTGCGGAATGCGTCGCACATACCGCCGTGGCAGCCTGCAAGACCTGTGCCGTTTTCCACCGCTTTAAGCACATTTTTTTCACATTCATCGGGGAGTTCGCCCATGGTCCAGCACGGCACCAAAAGGTCAAAGCTGCTTACATATTCGCCGTCGCGCAGAGCCTCGAGCGTATCGGTCACAGTTACCTCGTAACCGTTTTTTTCGAGCATATTTTTAAAAATCGCCGCAACGGGAGCAGGCTCGTGCCCCTGCCAGCCGCCTTGGAAAATAAGTGCTGTTTTCATAAAAACGCCTCTTTTCATTTGCTTACTAAATACTAACAAACAGAACGGTTTTTGTCAATGAATGAGGGGAATAATCACGGAGTTTTGCTTCGGACAAAAAATCCGCCTGCGGATGCAGACGGCTGAAATATTACTAAAACCCGAAATAACGGATTTTTTCGGTTCGTAAACACAATTTAGCGTTTTCATTTCTTAACAGCGTATATATTTTCTTCAAATATTCTACGAATATTATCTTTTACGCCGTTTGCCGCTTGAATGGTTGCTATCATAAGTTCATCGGTATCAATATCGGCAAAGGAAAATCCGTACCCGGCATTTTTTATTAACTGTGTTATAAAAACTCGCTGTGTTCTTCCATTACCCTCCCTAAACGGATGAAGCATATTTGTTGAAATGTAAAAATCGGTTATCTTCTCAACAAAGTCGCTTTGATTTTCATTTGTAAAATAATCGTTTTGAGCGAGGTAATTAAACAATACATTGCATTGTTCCTGCAAATTTTCCGCTTTACAAAAGGCTGTTCCTCTTTTGCTGATATCTATTGTGCGGAGTTTTCCTGCCCAATCATACAGATCATTAAACAGGACATAATGAATAGACTTGTAATATTCAAAGTCAGGATTTTTCGGAGGTTGTTGCTTTAATAACTCAGCAGTTTTAGCAAAGGTGATTCCCGCTTCAAGCAAAGAAAGCTTTTGTTCGTCTTTAATATTATATTTATTAATAAGGCAGGCGGTGCCTTCATAGCAATCACATGATGTTCCGTCAAGTGAATAACTCACTGCACATTCACCCCGATACTTTTACCGATTATTGCGATATATTCTTCCATGGTGATTTTATTCTCAAGCAGTTTTTTGCAAAGAGCAACCCATTCCTCATTAACAGCAAGATTTTCCATTTCAAGAGAAGCCGCCGCACTTGTGAGGATTTCATTGATTTGTTTTTCGCTCATTAAAATCACCCTTTCCCAATTTGATTTATTGTAACACAAAAAGGCGAAAATATCAATATAAACAATATACAGCCGCCCGTTTGAGCGACTGCACGATTTTGTTTTATCAATCAGAAATATCTTTTAAGCAGACCTGCGAAAGCCTTGCCGTGTCTTGCTTCGTCCTTTGCCATCTCATGCACGGTATCGTGTATGGCATCGAGGTTGAGCTCTTTCGCTTTCTTTGCAAGTTCAAATTTGCCTGCGGTTGCGCCGTTTTCGGCGGCAACTCTTACTTCGAGATTTTTCTTGGTGCTGTCGCTTACAACTTCACCGAGAAGCTCTGCGAACTTTGCTGCGTGCTCTGCTTCCTCATAAGCGGCTTTTTCCCAATAAAGAGCGATTTCGGGGTAGCCCTCTCTTGCGGCAACGCGTGCCATGGCAAGGTACATACCCACCTCGGTGCATTCGCCGTTGAAGTTGGCGCGAAGTCCCTCTTTGATTTCTTCGGGAGCATCGGCAGCTATGCCTACGATATGCTCTGCAGCCCAGGTCATTTCTTCATCCTTGAGCTCTACGAACTTTTCACCGGGAGCCTTGCAAAGCGGGCAGGCTTCGGGGCGTGTTTCGCTTTCTACGATTTCACCGCAGATAAGGCATTTCCATTTTTTCATTTTGTTTTCCTCCTGAAAAAAATATTCAATATATATTCAGACCGAAATAAAAATACTGTAATTTCTTATTTCGCCGTCCAAAATACCGTCGTTTACGGAATAGGCGTGCTTTTCGAGGTCGCCGCAGACAGCCTTGGTAAGCTCCTGCTCTTTGAGCTTTTCTATCACCTTTGAGCAAAGCAGCTCTGTTTCGTCATATTTTCTTTCGGCATCGGCGTACTCATTCAAGCCGCCGAGCAGAATATCGGAAACATGGCTCACGGTTTCGGCATCCTCAAATTCGCGCAAGGCGTGGAACGCCCATTTATAATACGGGGCATACATGCCGCCGAGCAGGAAAAGCACCTTGAATGCCGCATTCACGAATTCGCCGCAGGCGAGCTGCGCCGCCTCGTATTCGCCGCGCTCAACACAGCGCATGAAATTGTACTGCCCCGCCTGCGCCATTACAAGAAGATTTCCGGCAAGTCGTTTTTTGCGTATATCCGCGGGCATATTTTTTAGTTTTTCGCGTATGGCGGTAAATTCGCCGCTGCCGTCATAAAACACTGCGCCGTTTGTTGCCTCAAAAAGCGCATTGTCGGGGATTGTGAGCCACTGCATAACGCTTAAATCGCCGCTTTCGCTGCCGACCTTTGCGCCGTAAAAATCCGCAATTCTCACAGGACCGTTCCTGCTGCCGCCAACGGGCGACACAAGCGGTCTTTTCACGCCCATAAACTCCTTGGGGAGCTTGTTGTAGGCGCGTTCAAGCAGAAACGCCGCGCGTCTGTCGAGCTTTTCTTCATTCGGCATAAATATGCTGAAGCCCGCCTCATAATCGTGGTCGCGTGAAATTTCATCGTCAAACCCGAAGCGCTCGGAGCCGCTGCCCACAAAGCCCACCGCCAGAAGCGGCATAATATCGGCAAAGTCGGTTTCAAGCATCGGTTTGCCGTACTGCTCGTAAAACGAGCGTGATAATTCAATTCCCGTCATAAAACTTTTTCGCGCGCTCCTTTAACTCCGTGCCGAATTCGGTATTACCGTAATATTCAAAGACCGGTGCGCATTTTTCGCACACATAGGCGTAATTGCCGTCTTTCAATTTGCAGCAATTCAGCATTTCTTCGGCTTTCTGTAAATATGCGGCAATTCGCGCATCAGCCGCATCGCCGCTTTCACTGTAAACGAGGTCTGCGAGGTTGCAATATGTAATCGCCTGCTCGGGCTCGCGGTTTTCGGTAACTGCCATAATCACAAGCGCCTTTTCAAAATATTTCTTTGCTTCTTCAAATGTGCTTGTACTCATAAGCGCAAGCGCGAGATTGTTATAAAGTCCGCCGAGGCGTTCATCGTTTTTTTCAAGGCGGCTTTCGTAAATAATTTCAGCCTGCCGGTACAGTTCAACCGCCTTTTCGGAATTGCCGAATGCTTCATAAGCGGTGGCGGCATTCAGAAGTGTGGTGCCCGCAGCAGTCGTTTCGGCGAAGCCCTGCGACAGCGCAAGAAGCGTTGCCTTTTCGGCAAACGACAGTGACTTTTCGCCCTCGCCCTGCCTGCGGTAAAAACCTACGGTTTCATTGAGCACCGTAAGTAAACCGCGCATATCGCCCACCGCTTCGGCTTCGGTGCGCCAGTATTCAAGATGCGCTTCGGCAGCCGAAAAATCCTTTTTATAAAGATAAGCATCAAGCTTTTCTATTACTCTTGCAACGGGGATGCCCGCCTTGCTCTGCGGCTTGCAGAAAGGGCAGGCGGCTTCCTCGTAATCTTCTTTTGAAATGCTCATACTTTTTCAAAATCCGCAGCACCGTGCTTGCATATCGGGCAAATAAAGTCGGCGGGAAGCTCCTCTCCTTCGTATTCATAACCGCATACCGTGCAGCGCCAGACGGTTTTTTCTTTGCTTTCCGCCTTTTGCGGCTTCGGTTTGATATTTGAATGATAATAGGAATATGTTGCTGACGGAACAGACGAAAGAATTTCGGAATCCGTTACCGCGGCAATATAAAGGATATGTGTACCTAAATCAATGCGCTGCTCGATATGAGCCGAAATGTAGGCATTGGTACCCTTGGTAACCGCATAAGTACCGTTCTTTACG
>JAZUJG010000115.1:0-20880 GCA_045642645.1 Acutalibacteraceae bacterium
AGCACTTACCCCGCAGGCACACAGCTCGATGTGCTCACCGGGCTCGGCAACGGCTATGATTTAAGCCTTTGCGGCGGCAAGGCGCTGGTTCTGGGCGGCGGCGTGGGTGTTCCGCCCCTCTATATGGTTGCCAAAAAGCTCAAAGCCGAGGGCAAAGAGGTTTGCGCTGTGGTCGGCTTCAACACCGCCGATGAGGGTTTTTATGAAAACGAATTTAAGGCGCTCGGCTGCGATGTTACAGTCACAACCGCCGACGGCAGTCGGGGAGTTAAGGGTTTTGTGACCGACGCTCTGCCGGAAAGCTACGATTATTTTTACTGCTGCGGTCCGGAGCCTATGCTCAAAGCCGTTTACAAAAAGACCGTTACCTCCGGGCAGTTCAGCTTTGAGGAGCGTATGGGCTGCGGCTTCGGCGCGTGCATGGGCTGCTCATGCAAAACGATTACGGGCTTTAAGCGTATCTGCAAGGACGGACCCGTTCTTGAAAAGGAGGAGATTTTATGGGAAGACTGAGCGTTGACCTCTGCGGTATCGAGCTTTCAAATCCCGTAATTCCCGCCTCGGGTACATTTGGCTACGGCTACGAGTTCGCAGAGCTTTACGATATAAATATACTCGGCACATTTTCGTTTAAGGGCACCACAAGGGAGGCGCGCTTCGGCAATCCCACACCGCGTATTGCCGAATGCACCGCCGGTATGATAAATGCCGTAGGGCTTCAGAATCCGGGTGTTGAAAATGTAATAAACGAGCAGCTGCCGAAACTTAAAAAATGCTTCAACAAACCCGTTATGGCAAATGTCAGCGGCTTTTCGGTCGAGGATTACGCATACACCTGCGCTCTGCTTGATTTGGAGGAGCAGGTCGGCTGGTTTGAGGTGAATGTGAGCTGTCCCAATGTTCACGGCGGCGGTATGGGCTTCGGTACAAGCTGCGAGGCGGCGGCAGAGGTTGTAAAAGCCGTAAAGGCGGTTACGACAAAGCCCGTCATAATCAAGCTTTCACCGAATGTTACGGATATAGTTTCCATAGCAAAGGCTTGTGAGGATGCCGGAGCAGACGGCATAAGCCTTATAAATACGCTCCTGGGTATGCGTATTGATTTAAAGACCAAAAAACCGGTTATCGCAAACACTATGGGCGGCTTTTCCGGCCCTGCAATATTCCCGGTGGCGCTGCGTATGGTGTGGCAGGTCTCACACGCGGTGAAGATTCCCGTTGTTGGTATGGGCGGTGTTTCAAGCGCAGAGGATGTGCTCGAAATGATGCTCGCAGGCGCGACTGCGGTCGAAATAGGCGCGCAAAACCTTGTTGACCCCTTTGCCTGCCGCGATATTATAGAAAATCTGCCGTCGGTTATGGATAAATACGGAATCAAAGACCTTAAAGATATAGCAGGAGGAAAACTTAATGGGTAAGGATGTAATCATTGCCTGCGATTTCGCAAGCGCAGAGCAGACCTTTGAATTTCTCGACAAGTTCACCGGCAGGAAGCCGTTTGTAAAAATCGGTATGGAGCTTTTCTATGCCGAAGGTCCCGCAATAGTTAAGGAAATTAAAAAGCGCGGACACAAAATCTTTCTTGATTTAAAGCTGCACGATATTCCCACCACCGTAAAAAAGGCTATGGCGGTGCTTTCAAATCTTGATGTGGATATCTGCAACCTCCACGCAGGCGGCACGGTAAAAATGATGGAAGCCGCGATAGAGGGACTTACCCGCGCAGACGGCACACGCCCCTTGCTCATAGCCGTTACACAGCTTACCTCCACCGATCAGCAGAGTATGGAAACGGATTTACTTATAAAAGAGCCTATCGACAAGGTGGTAATGCACTACGCTCTTAATGCGAAAAAGGCGGGACTTGACGGTGTCGTATGTTCTCCGCTTGAAGCCGAAAAGGTGCACGGCATCTGCGGCGCGGACTTTATCACCGTTACACCCGGTGTGCGCTTTGCCGACGGCGACGTGGGCGACCAGAAGCGCGTTATGACACCCGCCGAAGCGAAAAAAATCGGCTCCGACTATATTGTCGTGGGCAGACCTATAACAAAAGCAGACGATCCCGTGGCGGCATACGAACGCTGCGTAAAAGAATTTGTTGACTGAAAGGGGAATAAAAATGAAAGAACTCGAAACTCTCATTGCAAAGGACCTTTTGAAAATCAAGGCTGTTTTCTTCCGCCCGAACGAGCCGTTCACCTGGGCGAGCGGCATTAAAAGCCCCGTTTACTGCGACAACAGACTTACCCTTACCGCACCCGAGGTGAGAACGGATGTTGAAAACGGACTTGCATATCTCATTAAAGAATATTACCCGGATGCAGAGGTGCTTATGGGTACCTCCACCGCAGGCATAGCGCACGCGGCTATCACCGGCCATATACTCGGTCTGCCTATGGGCTATGTACGCTCCGGCGCAAAGGACCACGGCAGACAGAATCAGATAGAGGGCAGGCTCGAAAAAGGTCAGAAGGTCGTTGTTGTGGAAGACCTTATTTCCACCGGCGGCAGTGTGCTTGAGGTGGTGGATGTTCTGCGCGAAGCAGGTGCGGATGTGCTCGGCATAGTCAGCATTTTCACCTACGGTATGAAAAAAGGCGTTGAGCGCCTTGAAGCTGCAAATGTCAAGAATATTTCGCTCACGAATTTTGATGTAATAGCCGAGGTTGCGGCGGAGGAAGGCTATATAGCCGCAGACGATGTTAAAAAGCTGATTTCTTTCAGAAACAATCCGTCGGATGAAAGTTGGATAAATAAATGAGAAGTCTTATTGATATTACCGATTTTTCGGAAGCGGAGCTTTATGAACTTATAAACACCGCAATAGATATTTCAGAAAATCCTAAAAAATACGCCGAAAGCTGTCGCGGCAAAAAGCTTGCCACGCTGTTTTTCGAGCCGTCAACAAGAACGCGTATGAGCTTTGAGTCCGCAATGTATGAGCTCGGCGGCAATGTGCTTTCCATGTCCGACGGCGCAAACTCCTCGGTTTCCAAGGGCGAAAGCATTGCCGACACCGCCAAGGTTATGAGCTGCTATGCCGATATCATAGCTATGCGCCACCCCAGAGCAGGCGCGGCGCTTGTGGCGGCGGCTAATGCAGGTGTACCCGTAATAAATGCGGGCGACGGCGGTCATTGCCACCCCACACAAACTCTTGCCGATATGCTTACGATTTACCGTGAAAAAGGCAGATTTGAAAATCTTACCGTAGGTCTTTGTGGCGATTTGAAGTACGGCAGAACGGTACATTCACTCATAAATGCGCTTTCGCGTTACAACGGCGTGAAATTCGTGCTGATTTCCCCGGATGAGCTTAAACTGCCCGGCTATGTCAAGAATGATGTTATAATCAAAAACAATCTTGACTATTACGAAACCGCTTCACTTGACGAAGCGCTGCCCGGGCTCGATGTGCTTTATATGACGCGTATACAGCGTGAGCGTTTCGACAGTATGGAAGCCTACGAAAGACTTAAAGACTCCTACATTCTTACTGCAGAAAAAATGCAGCTCGCAAATGAAAACTGCAGTGTGCTTCATCCGCTGCCGCGCGTAAACGAAATAAGCGTTAAGGTGGATGACGATAAGCGCGCCTGCTACTTTAAACAGGTGCTTAACGGCAAATATATGCGTATGGCGCTTATTTTAAAGCTGCTCGACGAAGCTCAAAAACATCCCGATTACAAGGTCGAAATCAGCGGCGAAAAGAATATCTGCACCTGCAAAAATTCGCGCTGCATCAGCGTTGTGGAGCAGGAGCTTGACCAGGTGTTTAAAAATACCGAGGGCGTATACCGCTGTGTATATTGCGAAACAAAAGCAAAATAGAGAACAATTCGGCAGATTTTCTTATCAGCTATTACGATGCTTAAGAAAATCTGCCGAATTTCAATTTGTCGAGTGCTGCAATAAATTGCCGAAATATCTTGACTATTTTAAATAATCATTTTATAATAGTGTGAATAATAGACTTACTATGGGATGATTTTTTTCGTCTATTGTTCTTTGCGGAAATTTTTTTGAATTCTATGTAATTTTTTGATGCTTGACGAGGTATTTACGATGAACGCAGAAGAAGTTGTGCGCACATATTCCGATATGGTTTATAAAATTGCGTTCAATTATGTGCGCAGCCCCGAAGATGCCGATGATGTTTATTCCGAAACCTTTCTGGCGTATTTCAAAAAAGAGCGTGAATTTGAAAGTGAGGAGCACCGCAAGGCGTGGCTCATAAAGGTCACCATAAACGAAGCCAAAACGCTCCTTTCCAAACGCAGTTACGGCGAGGAAATAAACGATGAAATTCTCGGCGGGGAGGACAAGAGCCTTGACACGATTCAGTCGCTCGATTTGAAGGAGGCTATATTGCGGCTTCCGGAGCATCAGCGCGAGGTCATAATGCTGTTTTATATGCAGGGCTTGAGCACCGAGCAGATTTCGGCTGTTCTCGGCAAAAACAAAAATACCGTGGCGGTCACGCTTATGCGTGCAAAGGAAGCGCTGCGAAAGTATTTGGAAAGTGAGTAATTACCGTGACTGAAGAAGCTATCAAACAAAACATTACAAATGCCTTCGGCGCACCGCCTCCCTCGCAGCAGCTTGTGGAGCGTACGGTGCAGCGCGGTATGGCGATTGAAAACGGCAGGGCAGCCGAAAAGGAGCTTGCCGCCGGCGCAGAGCTCACACGCGACGAGGTAGTGCGTTACACCGCGCAGAGCGTTGTGGGCAGGGTAATGCTCAATCAGCGTATGCCGGCAGGCGTTACTGCCGCCGAAATGGCGCAAAGCCTTGCCGAAAACGAAAAATTCGCTTCGTCTGTGCCGCAGTCGCCCGAAAAGGCACTGTCGCAGGTGCGCTCCGGCAGCCTTATAAAGAAAGCGGCGGAGCCTGCAAAACAGAAAAGCACCCCGGAGCACGCAAAAAATCGCTCACTCGGGGCGGACGAACTTTCACTTTGATTTTATGTCGGGCAACCGGCTTAAAATAAATAAATGCGGAGGAAAAAAACATGAAAGCTTTCAACAAGAAGAACGTTCTTACATGCGGAGTAATCGTTATGTTCGCTATGGCGGCTATGACGGTTTTCGCAAGCGCTGAATCAGGCTTCAACGGCGTTGTTAACCCCGTTGTTAACCTTCTTAACAGCTTGCTTACTCCCCTGCTTGCCGTTGTTGGCGCAGCAGGCTCGCTTTACTGCGTATTCCTCGGAGTTAAATTCGCTAAGGCGGAGGAACCCCAGGACCGCGAAAAAGCAAAAACTCAGCTTAAGAACGCTATCATTGGTTTCGTGCTTATCTTCGTACTCATGCTTGCTCTCAAGGTTCTTATGCCTTCAATGAGCCAGTGGGTAACCGATAACGCAAAAGTTACGAATCAGTGATTCCGCCAATCAGTCTTTGCGGGTGCACCCGCAAAGACTGACCGTGCAGGCGGTTGAAAGGAACGCATTAGTTATGAAACTTAAATCTGTTGCTGAATTAAATATAAAACTCGCAAATCGCATGATCGCCGCTTTTACGGCGGTCGTGGCGGTGTTCCTTATTGCTGCGCCCGCATTTACAACACGCGCGGCGGGTGCATTTGACGAAAAAATCACGCTCTACCACTGGAAGCGTGTCTATACTCAAGACGATATCCCCACAGGCGGAGATCATTATTTTATGCTTGTGTGGAAAGCAAACGGTGAGGAGTACTTCAGCTCCGGCAGTATGGTGGATGAAAATTTGGCATGGTGCAACATGACATCTGTTTACCGTGATATTGCCACATTTGATGACGAATTTTATACCTATACTCCCTGCGGCGCATGGACTTTGCAGTATGCAGATAGAGATACCGGCAACCATGTCAAACGCGTCAGAATAAAGAATCCCGCAGGTCAATATATGCACTGCAATACGCAACGCAATTCGTCGGGAGTTGCGGTAAATACCACTATGGGATGGTCGGATATCAAAGGCGACCCCATAAGCATTGCCACTTCTGAGTGCAAGGGCGCGTATGGCAGCAGTACCTATAAGGATCATGTACAGGTGTTTTTTAATGTTTCCAACGGGGCGGATGCCGAGCTCATTCCCTTGTTTAACAAGGATCCCTCATTTCTTACAATGCGCCAGAACACCAGTTGCGATTTATACGATTTCGTTATGTATGTTGCCACCGAGAAAACAAATAACGCTATCGGCGATTATACCGTGACATCGGGCAAAACACTTCAGATACCCGACACAACCATCCTCAAGCCCGGCTGCACACTTAAGGTCGAAAACGGCGGCACACTGAGCATAAGCGGTGAATTTTACAATAACGGCACAATAAACAATAAAGGAACAGTTATTCTGCAGAAAAATGCACGCATTGTTTCCATGTACGGATGTGCCGATGATTTCCCCGCCGCCGGCAGTATTTACTGTGAAGGTACGGGTACTGCCACAAGTGACCTTATTGTTATGAGCGGGGCTGCAATTATACAACCCTCAAAATACGCCGTGTTTGATTTGGTTAATGCCTCTGTGGTGAATTACGGACTTATTTTTGCACCCGACAAAATTTACTTAAGCTCAACGAGTTTTGACAATAAATCCGGCAAAGGTGCCGTTTGTACGGGCTACAATCTGAGTGTGCGCAGAGCGCCGTACTCGGCAATTGAGTTCACCGGCAAAAATGACGGTTCTTTACTCGGCTTAAATTTCACGGTATCCGCAATCAGAACCATCAATAAACAAATTCCGCTGATGGATAATACATATTTCAAAACGGGAAAATCACGCGTCATTTCGGCAGGGTCGTTTGATTTATTCAATTCCGACGACACTTCAAAGGTCATTTACTATTGAAAGAAGGGTAAAGCTTGTTTGACAAAATTATCCAATCAATAAAAAGAATACCGCTGAGCAGACTGGTAATTTTCTCCCTTGTGGGTGTGCTCGGCGTGGGCGTGCTCGGCTTTGCCGTTATGACGGTTGTAAATCAGCTCGGCGGTCTTGTAAGCGGTCAGCCGCTGGTCTTCGACTTCAAGCTTTTCCTTGACTGGAAAACCTGGGGCACGGGCGTTGTTATGCTCATTGCCTTCGGTGCGCTGTTTTTCAACGGCTTCGGCAATGCCGCAAGCAAGGCTTCAAAGCGCGTGCTCGGCAGCGGCAAGGGCGGCGATGTTGAAAGCGTGCTTGAAAACAGCCGCTTTATGACCGATAAGGAACGCGACAAGTATTTCCCGCCCATCACTTACGATGAAATTTCAAAATCCAAAAAAGACGGTGTTCCGCTTCGCGCTTTTATAGGCAAAAACGGCAAGCTCGATGTAAACTTTATGTCGGGCGCACACGCGCTTGTAATAGGCTCCACCGGTTCAGGTAAAACGACTACTTTCATAAATCCCATGATTCAGCTCATAGGCGCTACAAACTGCGGCTCGAGTATGATCATGACCGACCCCAAGGGCGAGCTTTTTGACCTGCACTCCAAGTTTTTGAGCGAGCGCGGGTACGAAGTGCTTGTGCTCGATTTAAGAGATACCTACTCCTCATCACGCTGGAATCCGCTTGACCCGATATGGGATATGTATCAGGAATATCTGAACGCAGGCGCGGGGATCATTGCCCACCGCGACTCTATGGAAGATTACCCGAACCTTACCGTAGTTGAGGGTATAGCCGAGCCCGGTCAGGTCTGGTGCGAGTGGCAGGGCAAGGCGTATGCCGACCTTTACCATTGTCAGAGCGATGTTACCGTTGCCAAGCAGAAAATTTACGACGAAATGTACGAGGACCTTAACGACCTTATTGCAGGTATATGCCCCATAACCAACGAAAAGGATCCTCTCTGGGAAAAAGGTGCGCGCTCAATAGTGCTTGCCACCTGCCTTGCCATGCTTGAGGACAGTGAGGATGAACGCCTCGGTATGTCCAAGGAGAAATTCAATTTCTTCAATCTTAACAAAATCCTTACCAACAGTGAGAATAACTACCAGGCTCTCAAAGATTATTTTGAGGGCAGAAGCACGCTTTCGCAGGCATATACGCTTTCGCGCCAGGTACTTGCCGCGGCAGACCAGACTCTGTCGAGCTATATGTCCATTACCTTCGATAAAATGACGATTTTCAACGACCGCGGTATCTGCGGCCTTACAAGTGCCACCGATATCCACGCCGAGCAGTTTGCAGAAAAACCCACCGCGCTCTTCCTTAAAATCCCCGATGAAAAGGACACCCGTCACGGACTTGCTTCGCTGTTCATTCTGAGTATGTATAAGGCGCTCATCAAGGTTGCGAGTGCGCGTGAAGACCTCTCGCTGCCGCGTAACGTCTATTTCATAATGGATGAGTTCGGCAATATGCCGAAAATCGAAAAGTTCGACAAGATGATAACCGTCGGCAGAAGCCGTAAGATATGGTTCAATATGGTCGTGCAGAGCTACGCGCAGCTCAACAATATTTACGGCGAGGGCGTTGCCGATGTCGTAAAATCCAACTGCGCCATGAAGATGTTCATAGGCTCCAACGATATAGGCACCTGCAAGGAGTTCAGTGAGCTTTGCGGCAACAAGACCGTAAGGACTACAAGCACCTCCGCGGGTACGGGCGCCAAGGAAGGCGACATAAATGTTTCCAACCAGATGCAGACAAGGCCGCTTATATATCCCTCGGAGCTTCAGAAGCTCAATAACAAGGAATCCACCGGTAACGCCATAATCGTTACATTCGGTAACTATCCGCTTAAAACCATTTATACACCGTCGTACAAATGCAAGTTCTACCAGTTCGGCAAAATGGATATGACCGATTTGCGTTCACATGTTTTCCATGCGGATGAGGTTCTTTACGATATAACCAAACGCAACGCCATTGTTAACGGCGCAGGTTGAGAAAGGGTGGTAAAACCGTGAAAAAAGCGCTTCTCACATTTATGTGCGTAATAATGGCTTTCTGCCTTGCCGCACTTCCGGTATTTGCGGTAAATGTTGATTACGAGGGCGAGCTTGACCCGCGCACCGAGGAACCCGTAGTCGAAATGAACGAGGAAGATATAAAGCGTGCAAGCGTTGGCAGCGGCGCCTATTACAATTCCGAAATGCGCAGCTTTATATACACGGTCAACGGGCTTGAGGTTTCCATGAATGTTCCCTCGGGTATAGTTACGACCTCGGCGGTTTCCGTTACACTGCCGAAGAATCTCAAAGCTTCTCTTTACCGCAACGGCGTAGTGGTCGAAAAACCCGATTTCACCCAAATAGATATGGTGGGTAAATATGTTGTGCTTTTTGAAGCCGAATCGGCAGTGACGCTTGAATTTACCATAGTCGGCAGTGTCACCGGTCTTATAGGCGGCTATACCGTTCCCGAGGGCTTTTATATTACCTCGGCTACCTTTAACGGCGAAGAACTCAATTCCGTTTACAACTATATTGATATGGGCAAAGAGGGCGACTATGAAATAAGGTACCGCAGTGCCGATGTCGATGTTTCGTATACTCTTGCTGTCACCGTTGACCATACCGCGCCCGAATTAAAACTCGAAGCGGTCGTGAACGGCGTCGCCGCAGGTCCCGTAGATATAAGCGACCTTGAGGAAGGCTGTAAAGTCACCATTACCCACAACGGCGAAAAGATGAATTATCAGCAGAGCCTTACAAAAAGCGGTAATTATGAAATAGACCTTGAGGATAAAGCAGGAAACACCAATTCCTACAAGTTCAAAATTCGTGTATATTTTAATTTTAACAGCATTATTTTCTTTATAATAATAGTTCTTGTTGTAGCGGCACTCGGCGCATACATAGTGATTTCGCGCCGCAAGTTGCGTACGAGATGATTTTCAGTAAAACCTTTTCAGAGAGGCGGGCAAAAAGATGTTAGGTGCTCCGAGTTCACTTGTGCAGTTGGGTATTTTTGATGCAGTCGGCGATTTCCTCGGCGATATTGTAGGCTCCATAGGCGATGCAATAACCAGTGCCTTTGAATATGTCGCCGATAAGATAGTTACCGCATTAAGTAACTTTTTCGGTAAAATGCTTTACCTTGCGGTAAAGTGCCTTTGCTATATCGTCAATGTACTTTACAGGTTCTTCGGTGTATTTTCCGGCACGGATAAAGTGGAATATGACGGCGAATCGCAGTACCTTATAAATGTTTTCTTCGGCAACAAGTCGGTGAACAATATTTATTGGGGTATGGCGCTTCTCGGGCTTGTGCTTATAATCGCCTTTTCCATTATCGCTGTCGTGCGCAAGGGCTTCGACCTTTACGGCAAGCAGCAGCGCACCTACGGCAACATTATTTATACTGCATTAAGAAGTGTGTGCGTTATCGGTCTGCTTTCGGGCATACTTACCGCCTCCATCAACCTTGCAAACATTACCATAAATGTGGTGAATGACCTGTTTAACCGGGCAGAAGTACTTGACGAAGCCACATCTATGGATTTCACCGATGAGCAATACGCCACCATGGCGCGAATATTTAATACAATAGGCAACTATTCGCTGAATTCGTCGTATAACAGCCGGTATAACCTGAACAGCTGCTATAACGCCATACGGCCGGATTTGCTGCAGCTGCAGAATGAGGGTGTGTTTGATTTCTACTACGACGATGCAGGGGGGACAAAGCGCACCTGGCAAAGTGAACTGCAAAAGCTTGTTCGTGCGCGCGATGTGCGCTACGATATAAAAATAGACGATTTCAACACCGTAACTCCGCTGCTCGATATAATGATACAGCTCTATGTCAATAAGGATTTTCATCCGCTCGCCCATGTGGAGCGCGATGTTATTGATACCTTTGCGGTAACTGCACCGATAGATGTTGTAATCTTCCTTACGGGTACAATGGAGTCTGCCGACAACCCCGCATACAATGTCAATCCCCGCATCGACGACAGTGTTCGCGGTCCCTTCTATACGGGCGAAAGAAGCATTTACGATATGGATGATGTCGATGATGCGTTTGATATGAGCCTCAGCGGTATTTCATACCTCTTAATAGGTCTTATGGCGGTATTTACCATAAAAAATCTCGCTATATGTGTATTCAACTGCGTTGCAAGAGTTATAAATCTGCTTGCTCTTTACATTGTAGCACCGCCCATTGCCGCTACCGCCGTACTCGATGACGGCGAAAAATTCAAGCAGTGGTTCACTGCTGCGGTAGTACAGATATTCGGTATATTCGGCAATATTATTCCGATGAGGATTATTATTCTCATTATTCCCATTATTTTCGGCGGCGAGCTCAACTTCTTCCCGGACAGCGGCATTCTCAATATGCTTGCCAAAGCACTTATGCTGATTGCGGGCTTTGAGGCAGCCAACAGGTTCAGTAATGTATTCAACGGTATCCTTACCGGTATGGCAGGTCGCGAATCTGCTTCCGCAGGTGATATGAGCGGTATGGCGGCAGGCGCGGTAGGCGCGGTAGGCGGCTTTGTTGCAGGTGCAACCGGTGTTGCAGGTGCAAAGAAAGCCATCACCAAAACCGCACAGCAGATTTCCGACAAGGGCGGTATCCTTTTAGGACCCATCAATATGTACAGGGATAAAAAGGCAGCCGAAGAAAAGGCTAAGAAGGAAGAAGCCCAGAAAAGCGGCACCCTCCCCACGAATAATCATAAATAATTACCGGCAGCCGAACAGGTCTTAAAGCGGTTATTACTATTTCAGTTCAGAAAGGCGATGTAATCAGTATGCGTCTTATACCCGGCAAAACGAAAGTCAAAGTTGAGTTATTTAAGGGCGTTTCCGTAAGTGACGTCATAATAGCTCTTGTTGCCGCAGTTATGGCAGGCTTCGTTATTACCTCAAGTTTACCGGGCAAATTATATATCGTTATAGGCATAGTCTGCATTGCCGCAATGCTATTACTGCGTCTTGATACAGAGCCGAACTATGTTTACATTCTTCACATTTTCCGTCACCTTGGTTATAAGCGCAGTTTTATGCGTGCCCACACCGATGCCGAGCTTGAAAACCGCGAGGCAGACGAGGGCGAGCAGGAGGAGCCGCTTGAAAGCACCGCACAGCGTAAGGCAAGGCTCAAAGCCGAGCGCGCAGAACGCAAGGCGGACGATAAAAAACTGAAGGACCGCTCCGTTTCCAAGGAGGAAAAGGACGCTATCTGGCTCAAACGCGCTAATCAGAGTGCCGCCAAAAAGCAGCTCAAAAAGCAGGGTAAGGGCGTAAAAGCCTTTGATATGAAGGAGCTTGTGAGCTTTACGGGCATCAGTGACGGCTACATTGAATTCGGCGGCGATTACTACGGTACCGCAATTGAAATCAAGCCGGTTGAATTCCGCTTTTTCTCACCCACACGCCGCAACAACTCCATAGAAAACGGCGTCGGCAGAGTTCTGCGTTCACTCGCATCCGATTACGGTGCAAACATTATCAAAATCGAGCGCCCCATAAACTACGAAGCATACCTTGAAAACGAAAATAAAAAGGTAAGTGATCTTCGTGCATCATACGAAAGCGGTATGATAACCGAGGAAGAATTCAAAACCCGTGTCGATGTTCTGTGCGACCGCATAAACGACCTGCGCGACATTTGTTACGATAATAAGGTTATTCAGCCTTTCTATTATTTAGTGCTTTTCGACAGCGACAAGCACCAGCTCGATATTGCCGCAGATGCCGCACTTGACACGCTTTTAAGCGGCGAAGTTGAAGGCAGACGCCTTGATTCAAGGGAGCTCGCTCTGTTCCTCAAGTATTCTAACTATCTTGATTTTGAAGAAAATAATATTGACAGCGTAGAACCCGAAAACTACGCTGAGTGGGCTATGCCCAAAAATGTGGGTATTCAGCACAATTCTGTTAATATAAACGGTATAGTTACCTACAATTTCCGCATCGTAAACTATCCGTCACTTGTTGACGATGCGTGGCTTGCCTCGGTTATGTCCATGCCGGCTACAAAGGTTATTGTTAAATGCAAGCCCATGGACCGCGACAAAGCCGTGCGCGGCATCGACCGTTCGCTGCAGGAGCTGCGCGGTCAGTTTATGGCAACGGGTGTTGATTCACGCCGTATCGAATTGCAGGAGCATATCGATACCCTCAGCACCTTGCTTGCAACACTCAGGGGCGATAATGAAACGCTGCTTGAAGTAAATGTTTATGTCACCGCTTACGATATTATTGCCTCCGGCAATGCAGATGAGAAAAAATCCTCTCTGCCGCATTACAACAATATGAAGCGCGTGGTGCGCAGACTTTATTCCGAAAACAATCTGCGCCTTAATAATATGGATTTTGACCAGGTCAATGCCTTTATTGCATCGCAGGTCAGCGCATTCGATCCGCTTGCGGCAAAGGGCAGGGGCATTCCCAGCAACTCCGTTGCGGCGAGTTACCCGTGGATTTTTGCACACGTTGCGGATAAAAACGGCATAAAGCTCGGTACTGCGGAGGGTTGCCCCGTATTTATTGACTTCTTCCGCCGGGACAGCGAACGCGTAAACTCCAATATGGTTATAGTGGGTAAATCCGGTTCAGGTAAATCCTACGCCACAAAGAGCCTGCTTACAAACCTTGCCGCCGACGATGCCAAGATATTTATTCTCGACCCCGAAAATGAGTACAGCGAGCTTGCGGCTAACCTGCACGGCAAGTTCATAAACGTAGGTAATGCACAGTACGGCAGACTTAACCCGTTCCACATCATCACATCTCTCGGTGACGATGAAAATGACGGCTCCGGCGCCGCAGGCAGTTATGCCACACACCTGCAGTTCCTTGAAGAATTCTTCCGTCAGATTTTGCCGGATTGCGACAAGGATGCTATGGAGTACCTCAATTCGATTATCGACCGTATGTACACCAATATGAACATCACCGCCGATACCGATTTAAGTAAGCTCAAACCCGAGGATTACCCGATATTCGATGATCTCTACGATGCAATTCTCACCGAATTCCAGTCAACCGACAACGATTATATCCGCACAATGCTGCGTACGCTTATGAACTATATTTCAAAGTTCTCCGGCGGCGGCAGGAATGCGAGCATCTGGAACGGAGCAAGCTCCGTTACCACCGATGAAAACTTTACCGTTTTCAATTTCCAAAGCCTTCTTGCAAACCGCAACGGCTCTATTGCCAATGCGCAGATGCTCCTTGTGCTCAAATACATTGATAACGAAATCATCAAAAACCGTGAGTACAACATTAAATACGGCCTTAACCGTAAAGTAGTAGTCGTGATAGACGAAGCTCACGTATTCATTGATACAAAATACCCCGTTGCTCTCGACTTTATGTTCCAGCTCGCAAAGCGTATTCGTAAGTATAACGGTATGCAGATAGTCATTACGCAGAACATCAAGGACTTTGTCGGCAGCGAGGAGATTGCCCGTAAGTCAACGGCGATCATAAACGCCTGCCAGTACAGCTTTATTTTCTCGCTTGCGCCCAACGATATGGACGATTTGTGCAAGCTCTATGAAAAGGCAGGCGGCATAAACGAAACCGAGCAGGAGCAGATCGTTTCGGCTCCTCGCGGTCAGGCTTTTGCGGTTATGTCACCGCAGAGCAGAACTACATTTAAAATCGAAGTTCCCAAGGATATTATCTCCATTTTCAGAAATCCGAACTATGTCAGCACATATTTCGGCGGCGAAAACGGCGATGCCGAGTGGGAAAAATTCATAGGCGACAGCCGCGATTTGCGTTCAGAAAATGTAAGCGAGAACACCGTTACCGAAGATACGGGCGTTACGCTTGAACGCGCAAAGAACCGCGTCACATTTGTTGAATTGTCTGAGGATGAGTACGGTGAAATCGAAGCTCAGCGTCTTGCCGAAGAAAAGGAAAAAGCCGAAATCGAGGAGGCTATTGCGGCGGCGAAAGCGGCTGAAGCGGCGGCAAGAAAGTCCGTAATGTTTGAGGAAGTGACCGAGCCGGTATCCGAAGAAATTCCCGAGCCGTCATATCAGGCACCCGAGACTCCGGTTTACCGCGCACCTGTAGCTCCCGTGGCAGAAGCTCCCGTAATACCCAATGTTGTGGTGCAGGCGGCTCCCGCTTCCGAAAAAACCGAGCAGCTTCTCAGCGAGCTTTTAGGCAAATTCAGCTACGATGCCATGATGCAGGAAATTCGCCGTTCCGTTCGCGAGGAGCTTGAAAAAGAGCTTGAAAAGAAGCATTTTACCGAAGCTCCCGCAGAGGAAATCAAAGACGATTCTCTCGGCTCGATTTTCAACGAGGATGCGCTCAATATGCTGCTTGAAGAGAAAGAGATTGCCGATGAGGCCGAAGAAAGCAGCACCGACGATATTCTCAATGCGCTGCTTGAAGTGGATGAGTCTGCTGCGGCAGAGGAAGAAAGCAGCAATAAGGAATTTGAGCAGTATATGCTCGACGATACCGATTCCGAGGACACCTTCGATATTATGCAGATGCTTATGGCTGAAGCCGAGAATATTCAGGATATGTCACCGATCGATATGATGATCGAATATGACGAAAAGGTACTCGAAATCAAGCTTGAAGAGCTTGTTCAGTACAACGCTAAACATTGAAGCATATTTAAGGAGAACTCATAATAATGAACATTAAACTTGTTAATCGCGGCACCGAAGGCGAATTGCTTGTTGACGGGCGCCTTGACTCTACAACTGCGCCCGAGGCAGAGGCAATACTGCTTCAGATGGGAGACAGGTTCGATACAATCATACTCAACCTTGCGGGTATGGAATATGTTTCTTCTGCGGGTCTGCGTATTTTTAAACAGCTGCACATTTTAATGATGAAAAAGAACGGCAGACTCTTTTTCAAAAATGTCAACAAAACCGTAATGGAGGTTTTTGAAATTACGGGACTTGTGGGTCTGTTTGCATTTGTTTAACTTGAATTTTCATTCGCGTCAGGGGGACTGATTATGCGGAAATACAGAATATGCAGAGTGAAATCGGCAATAAAGTCGGTGGGCAAACGCCTTCCGGCAGTGTTGCTGTGCATTATTATGTCGCTCACCGTACTCACTCCCGCGGTGTTTGCCGTGAGCGGTGCAGATACGAAATTGCCGACCGGTTATGTCAATTCGGAGTATGAAGCTGAAACCGGTGAACCTCCTTTGGTGCCTTCCGAGCAGCAGGAAGAGGGCGTAATCGGTGAACCTGTGCCGGCACCTTCAGAGCAGGAGCGTGAAGGTGAAACCGGTGAACCTGTGCTGGCACCGTTCAATCGCGAACTCGGCACGGGCGCCGAAGCTCCCGCAAACACTTATGCGCTTCAGGTTGCCACGGGTAAAGTCGAAGGTGCTACGATTCAGTATTTTGCAATTCGTTTTATTGATACAAACGGCTATGCAAGAACGGAATTCGTTTTCCCACATGAAGACTCGCTTACAAATAGTTGCGATATTGCCCGAAAATACGGCACTGCCGATACTGTGGCGGAGGTTGAAAGCTTACTCGGTTATGCGCCGTATGAAACAAAGACAGCCGCCTTGAAAAGCAACTCGCTGGATACATACTTATTCACCCTTGAATATGCGGTGGATTTCAGCAAGAGCCTGGATATTGAGGTGTTTATGCACCGCGAGCAGGACAACAGCTCTGTTAAAAACGAATGGACCTGCGATGATGTGCGCTTTTATTCGGTCGAAAGAATTGCCGGACTCGGAATAGTGGGGAGTTATTCATCCGAACAATATATCGCTTTTAAGGGTAAACTGTATGCTCAGTTCAATAATAAGCAGAGCAACTCGGGCGACTTCAGTGTAAATGAGGCTGACCGTGTATTCCGTCTGGGCAGTGACAAAAATGCCCGGTACGGACTGAATGTTTACAACAACGATACCGCCATTGCTTATGACGGAATGACTTCCGGCAATAACCTTACATTCAGATTTGACTTTGCCGATATTTACGGCGCAGGCATTGAAGCGCTTGCCGCCGAATATAATGATTATGCTGACAAAGTGATTGAAATCGACGCATACAAGGACTCACTGTTCAGTAAAAGAATGCAGCTTTGTGAGGCGCTTTGTCTGACTGTTAAATATGAGGATATTTACGGCAAAACAAGAACTGTCAAAATCCCCGTAATCACATCCAGTCTTTATTGGCTTATGAGTAATTTCCCTGAGGTAGCTAAAGGAAAGTACAACGGCTTTGCACAGCAGGGCGACACTATCCTCTGCTCCGGCGTGTTCCCGGATTACAAAAAAATCACAGGCTATACGCTTTATTACGGTGTTGATGCCGGAATTCAGGCGGGCGTGAACGGTCCGACAAGTACGCGCCACAGCGACAGGCTTAAAAGTATCACCAAAAACAACGATGCCATAAACCTTGTTTCATTGAGCATTTTTGAGAGCAGCAGAGCAAATGCAGCTGCCTTTGCGGAAAATGCAATGCTGCGCTGTACAACTCATGGTGTACCGCTTTACTACTATCGTTCCAAAACGCTCGACGGCTTTAAAATGGAGCCGGGCAACAATTCAAGCATATTCAGCAGTTTTGAAACGGTAAACGCGCAGGATTACAAAAATACCGAAACCGAAGTAACCCTGCTGCCGAAAACAAACGGCGAGACCTATATCTTTGAAATCACCACCGATGATGTTGACCTTGCCGATACCACTTCCGAAGTATCCATAGGCATCACCTATGTCACCAAGGACGGCTATGAAAAGACCGTGGATATGCAGAGTCTTAAAACTCTTGTAAGAGATTACAACGGTTACTGGCCTGCCATCGGTGGCAGCGGCAGTGAGTTTACATACCTTTCGGGTGTGTCAAGGAGCGGCTCGTTGGTATTTGCACTCAACTGCAGCAAATTGGATTATTTCAAGAGTCTGACACTTGCACTTGAAGACGGCAGTACAAATGAATGGCAGCTCGGTACAATAAGTATTTACAGGGTGAATTCACTGCCTCAGCGCCAGTGTGTGTGGCTTGAAAAGGATCTGAGCATAGGCGGTATCACCACAGACCGTATGTTCAGCCGCGCTGTTGCCAAGGAAAATCGCATTCAGTATTACGAGAAAAAGCTCCTGCTCACAAAGGAGGAGCCCATAAGCACCATAACCTTTAACGGCAGCGGCGGCTCAACGGAGGATGTTGAGGATATTGATTGGGAGTCAATCAAGAATTCAATGTCTTACAACGAAACAATTCAGGACCTCGGCTTTACCAAGCTTCGCTATGTTTACCAGGTCGATGTAAATGTTTTCGGCAATGTGAATGCTGATGATACATACGGCGATTGCGGCTCATCTAACCTTTTCTATTTTCAGCTTATGTTTGAAGAGGGTACATCACCTTATGTTCTTGCAAACCAGCAGCTCACCTCCGACGGCTTCCGCGCAGGTGAAAAGGAAAGCTTCTATATAGGCACAAACCGCGATTACGGCGATGTTAAATCCGTGCGTATAATTCCCGACGATACACAGGGAAATGAAGCGGTTTACGATAAGCTTAATATCGACAATATCAGCGTTGTTCAGACGAGTTCAGGCGGCACGAGCCGCACCTGGACCTTTGACGATGTCGGCTGGATCGGCATTGATTATCAGGACAACGGCTCCGAGCAGTCATTTACCGGTAAAAAACTGCGTACAGAGGCTGAAATGTCAAGCAGCTTCCAGAACACCGGCAGGGGTTACAGCATGAATTTGCTGTTTGCCATTGCCACAGGTCAGTATGAAGACGGCTGCCCGCAGTATCAGGGATCGCTTACAGCCACAATAAGCTACAAAAAATCCGACGAAACCGTTTGCACCGAGACTGTGGATGTGGCAAGGCTTATGGGCGAATATGCCGGCAAGGTCACATATACCGGCGATGATTCCGGCGAAACCAAGGAAAAACGCAGAATCGATACCTCATATATGCTGCGTGAAAACCGTATAGACCGTTTCGTTGTCTCGCTGTTTGATGTGGTGCAGGTTTACAGTCTGACCTTGCACACAGCAGGTACCGTCAGCACCGTTTGGCCCATTACATCCGTCGATGTTTACCAGATAAAAGAGAACGGACCGCTCATTCTTACAAGCCGCGGCGAATATAAGCGCAACGGTGAGTTTGAGCACATCTGTTCAAGCGACAGTCTTACCGGTTATCAGATTCAGGTAACCACCACCGACAACGGTGAGGTTGTTCCTCAGGATGATACCATCGTATTCGGAGATAACACCATCGTTTTCGACGGGAACTCTATGGAAACCACCATTGAGCGTATACCCACCAGCAAGAACGACAGCGTAAATGTATATCTTTATCTTGACAAGGCTCTCGGTACATCCCAGAGCAACGACTTTAAGTGCAGCGTTAAATACCAGAAGCGCGATGTTGATGCTACATATCAGCTCAGCATTAAGGATTTCACCCTGTCTGATGACAGAAAGATGCTCTACGCACAGGGTGTCAACGCCATAGGTATGTCGGCGTTTTATGAGATGTATGTCACAAGCGGCAACGACCTTACGCTTAATCACGCAATAGTTCAGCATATACGCGACGGAGTTGTTATATTCTCTTACTATGTCAGTTTCGGCGTATCCGACAACCCGATGTACGGTTCAATCGGTGTACCCCTTCCGCGCCCCGACAGTACTGAGGAAAAACAGGTGCTTACACTCCAGTTCAGCGATGATACCGAATATAAGCGTCTGAGTTCTTCGGGCACCAATGTGGTCGTGGGCTTCAGCTACATTACCAACGATGACCCCGCCAATAAGGTCTATAATTCCGCAAATGTTTACCTTACCGACCAGCAGATAGAAGAAATCAAGTCGGGTCTTACGGTCGATATCGTGTTCCACGAGATGTATGTAAAGGAGATTACAAAGATTTCCGTGACTGCGACCGAGCAGTTTACCGCAACGGTAAGCAAGGCTATGGTGAATGTTTATAATACCGATAACAAGGGTAAGGAAAAATGCACAGCCCATTACAGCATAGCAGAACCCATTCTTGTAACGCGTACCAAGCGCAGTGCAAATGTGACCGAAAAGAATGTCGGCGCTATTGCAGTACAATTTGAAACCGATTCCCAATCCACCTATATCGGTATGGAAAATATGCGTGTTTCAATGAAACTCGGTATTGAAAACGATTACGGCGATACAAGGGAAATCGTTATAAGTGATATTTCAAATTATTTCGTTTCGGGCGGAATCAAATCGGGTACAGTAGCGGAAATGAGAATGCTTGTAACCGACATTGAAAGTGTTAAGTATATGGTTCTTACACCGCATAATCCCGAAAACGGCAAGCTGCCGGGCTGGCCTCTTAAGAGTGTCAATGTTTCGTGGTTCATTAACTGCGATGAGAACGGCAGCGGCAACCTTGCGGCAAGTGTGGGTAAAGTCGTCAAGACCGAGGAAAGTTTTGTTATAAATACCGCGGAGGTTGTTGTCGGTGCAACCGTAAAGGTTCTCGATAAAACGGGCGGCGGAGTAATCACCCGCAGCATAGAGGGCAAGGATATCGACCTCAGCATTGATGACGGTTACAGCATCTCGTTTACACCCGAAGCGATAAATAGCGTAAAGGGCTTCGGCTGTCAGGTGGAAGCAAAACACATAAGCGGCGGCGATCCGAATTTCACGCTGCTTAAGAAAACGGACGGCGGTTACATATTTGTTCCCGCCGAACAGCACAAGGATACTGCAGTTTATACGATTACCGTTTCGTCCGAGGAGGATCCCGAGAAGGTAATCAATATAAATGTTTCCGTCGAGCCTTCACCTGTGCCCGAGACCACTACCGAGCAGGCTACCTCTGTGCCTACCACCGAGGTAGCGACAACCTCGGCGGAAACCACGACGGTACCGACAACTACCGAACCCGTTCCAACTACGCAGGCAGAAACCACTACCACCACTACCGCACCGTCATTGGTGTAACAGTGCATTACTCGGCAAGGAGGAT
>JAZUJG010000116.1:0-2627 GCA_045642645.1 Acutalibacteraceae bacterium
GGAAACAAAGGCGACAAATACCCGGAAAACAAAGCAGAACAAGGCATGCTTTACCGTGCCGCACTTAAAATTAAAACAGACGGTAAAACTGAATTCGGCAGTAATTTCATAAAAGTAAGCGATGCTAAGGAAGCAATCCTCATTTTCAGCACCGAGGACTCCTTTAACGGCTACGACAAGCACCCCGTACTTGAGGGGAAGGAATACGAAAACGCCTGCACAAATACGGTTGAAAAAGCTTTTGCCAAGGATTATGCCGACCTAAAGAGCGCTCATATAGCTGATTTTTCAGGTTTATTCAACCGTGTATCACTCGATATAGGTACAGACGGTAAGGAAGATATTCCCACAGACAAACGCCTTGTAAAGCACCACAACGGCGCAGAGGACATCGGTCTTTACACCCTTATGTTTAATTTCGGCAGGTACCTTATAATTTCCGGCTCGCGTGCAGGTACGCAGGCAACAAACCTCCAGGGCATTTGGAATAGCAGCGCCACACCGCCGTGGAGTTCAAATTACACCGTTAATATAAATACCGAAATGAACTATTGGCCCGTACTGATGTGCAACCTCCCGGAATGCAATCTTCCCTTGATTGATTTAATAAAAGATCTGTCCGTACGCGGTGAGGGCCCTGCAAAGCTTATATATAATGCAAACGGATTCTGTGCGCACCACAATGTTGATATTTGGCGCTTCTGTGACCCCGCAAGCGGTAGCGCTCAATGGGGCTTCTGGCCCATGTCCGGCGGCTGGTTCTGCGAGCATCTTTATGACCATTACCTTTACACAAACGATATTGAATTCTTAAAGAGCACCGCATTCCCGATTATGACTAAAGCCTGCGATTTCTTTACGGATTTGCTTGTAGAGGACAAACTCGGTAATCTTATCTTTGCGCCGTCGACCTCACCCGAAAATGAATTCAAATACAAAAAAGACACCTCATCGGTTTCGGAAACGACCACTATGACCATGAGCATCATAAAAGAACTTTTTGAAAACACTCTTAAAGCTTACGAAAAGCTCGGTTTAAGTGATTCCCGCAGCAAAAAACTCGCGGACTGCCTCAAAAAAATAAAGCCCTTTAAAATCGGCTCACACGGCGAGCTGCTTGAGTGGTACGACGAGGAGGAAGAAAACGATATTCACCACCGCCACAAATCGCACCTTTACGCTCTGCACCCCGCGAAGCTCATCACTCCCGATGAAACGCCCGAACTTGCCGATGCCTGCCGCAAATCGCTTGAACGCCGCGGTGATGTCGGCACGGGCTGGAGCCTCGGATGGAAAATCAATATGTGGGCACGCCTTTGGGACGGCGACCATGCTTTAAAGCTTGTTGAAAAGCAACTTAACCCAGTACCCGTCGGCAACGGCGTGCGTTATGCGGGCGGCGGCGGAACATATCCCAACCTTTTTGATGCACATCCACCGTTCCAGATAGACGGCAACTACGGCTACACATCGGGCATCTGCGAAATGCTTTTGCAGTCGCGCGAGGGTAAGATTTTCTTACTTCCCGCATTGCCTTCAAGCTGGAAAAACGGTAAAGTTACAGGACTTAAAGCAATAGGAGATGTTACGGTCGATATTACCTGGCGCAACGGCAAACTTAAATCTTACGCCGTAAACGGCAACACCGATAATATCGAGATTTTCTGCAACGGCGAAAAATTAAACTGAAAACAAGGTGAAAGAATGGAAAAGCAAAGCTTTATCAACGGCATATTAAACGGTGAAAACAAGAAACCGCTTCCGATACTTTCATACCCGGGTCTGCAGCTCAACGCTTATAAAATGCACAATGTTCTTAATGATGCGGTTTTACAGGCGGAAACTGCAGCGGCTGTTGCAAAGCGCTGCGACAGCGCCGCGGCTGTAATGCCTATGGATTTATCCGTTGAAGCGGAAGCTTTCGGCGCAGAAATCACCGAAAGCGAAAATTCTGTTCCGTCTGTCAACGGAGTGCTTGTTTCAAATTATGATGATGCCGAAAAGCTTACTGTTCCCGCAATAGATACAAAACGCGCGGCTGTATTCGTTAATGCTGTAAGCGAAGCTAAAAAGCTGATTACCGACAGACCGGTACTCGCGGGAACATCGGCTCCGTTTTCACTTGCCGCAAGGCTTATGGGCATTACGGATATTATGCTGAATTGCTACGATGAGCCTGAAGCCGTGGAACTGCTGACACAAAAATGCACCGATTTTATTATCGCCTTTATAAAAGCTTATAAGAATGCAGGTGCTGACGGCGTTATTCTTGCTGAGCCTGTATCGGGCTTGCTTTCCCCTGCACTTGAATCGGAATTTTCCGCACCGTATATAAAACAAATCGCGGACGCGGTGTGCGATGATGAATTTTCAGTCATTTACCATAACTGCGGCGACGGTGTCAGCAGAATGACCGAGTCGATTTTTGCTAACGGCTGCGACGCCTACCATTTCGGTAATGCCGTTGATATGGCTGACATGCTTGCAATGGCGCCGGATGATAAGCTTATTATGGGGAATCTTGACCCCGTAGAGCTTTTTAAGAACGGAACTGTCGAGGATATGAAAAAAGCTGTTATAAACATACTCGAAAAGTGCAGTAAATACAACAATTTCGTACTTTCCTC
>JAZUJG010000117.1:0-2027 GCA_045642645.1 Acutalibacteraceae bacterium
CACAAGGTTTATTGCCTGCTCCTCAAGATTTTCGGGATTTTCCTTATATTCGCTGCTTACACCCTCGGCAATTTTGGCTTTCGCCTGCTCGGCCGTTTCAACACCCCATAGCTCGCGGAAAGTGTTCATATTGAACGGCAGACTGAAAATTCTGCCCTTGTAATTCGCTTTGGGCATATTTATGAACGAATTAAATTCTGCAAAGCGGTTCACATACGCCCACACCTTCTCATCTGATGTATGAAAAATATGCGCACCGTATTTATGAACATTGATATTTTCAACCTTTTCGGTGTAGATATTGCCGCCGATATGGCTGCGTTTATCAACAACAAGGCAGGTCTTGCCGGCATCAAGCGCCTCGCGCGCGAACACCGCGCCGAAAAGCCCCGCACCGACTATAAGGTAATCATACATTTGCGGTATCCTCTGCTTCAAGAAGCTCTTTGTAGCGTTTGTAGGCATTGTCGACCGCCGCGCTCCACGGCTTGTAAAGCGTTTCGGAAGCATTCAGACCGACTTTTTTGAGATTTTCCCTGTCCGCGATGATTGCCTGCACCTTGTCGGCAAGCTTTTCCGGCACCTCGGGAGTAAACCAGCCGTTTTCGCCGTCAATAACTCCGTATGCGGAATCGCTGCCGTCGGCAAAAAGCGAGGGGCATTCGCACGCCGCCGCTTCCTTAACGACTATTGCGGCGGTATCGAATGTGGAAAGGAACATAAACAGGTCGGTAACGGAATAAAACACACGAAGCGTTTCGCGTTCTTTGACCGCGCCGGTGAATATCACCTTGCCGTCAAGCCCGAGCTTTGTAACATATTCTTTCATTTCGCCGAGCTCGAACCCGTCGCCCACAAGGAACATTCTGAAATCGACTCCGCGGTCGCTGAGTATTTTCAGCCCGTCAAGAATAAGCTTTATGTTCTTGTACCACTGCATTCTGCCGATAAACGAAAAAACGGGGCAGTTTTCGGGCACATTGTATTTCTTTTTCAGTTCATCGCATTTTTCCTGCGGCACCTTGCCTTTTTGCAGGTCAACGCCGTTTTCCATAACTCTGCATTTACCCGTAAAGCCGACGCGGCGCAGGGCGGATTCCGAGCCCTCGCTTACTATCCAGACCTCATCGGCGGCATTGACATTGGCTTTCAGAAAAGCGTATGCCACCTTTTTCATAAGCGGCGTTTTTATGCGCGCTTCAAAATCGACATCGTATTTTGTGTGGTATGTAAGCACGACCTTTGCCTTGCCGCTTTTGTTCACAAGGCGCACAAGCTCCGACGAGCACAGCGGCGCATGGATATGGATAATATCAAAATCCATAGCCTTGACATCTTTTATTATTTTCGGCACAAAGGGCCAGCCCACGCGGTAACTGACCTTGGCATTTGAACCGAACGACATATACGGGTATATTTTGAAAGCGTATTTTTCATATTCGGCATTGGGGTAGCGCGGCGTTACGAGAGTAACTTCAACATCGTCGTACCCGTTAAGGCAGCGGCAGTAATTGTTTACAACCTGCGAAACGCCGTCGATTATGGGATAGAAAGAATCGACAAATATGCCGACCTTTATTTTTTCAGACATAACTGTTCCTCTTTTTCACAAAAAATAGAAGGCTGCCTAAAGCGGCAACCCTCATTATAGCACATTTATATAAAAATTTCCACTGTTATTTGCGCAAATCGGCTAAATTCGTTTCGGCTTCGCTCTGTGTATAACCGCCGGGTGTGTTCAAAAAGTTCTTCACACTGCCCGAATACCTCGCACACCACTCCGAAATCTGTGCATCCGTCATTTCAAGCCCGCGCACGTCGGTAAGCGATTTTATCAGCTCAATAAGCGTTTCTTCATCCGTACCGACGGCTTTGAGGTAACCTTCATACACCGCGGGGACGGCAGTTTTCGCCCTTTTAATAAACGGCTCGAAAAACGCCGTACACGCCCTGCCGTGAGGTATGCCGAAATTTTCGGTCAGTATATAACCCACGGTATGCGGGAATGCCGCACCGCAGATATTAAG
>JAZUJG010000118.1:0-9995 GCA_045642645.1 Acutalibacteraceae bacterium
GGCGCTCATAACTACCGAAAGCGGTGTGTATCTGCTTGCCGCTCCCGTGAATTTCAGCGATACTTTCACACCCGAAAGCTTTGCCGAACTTATCGAGGGGTACAAAAAGGATTTTGATTTTATTATACTTGATTCACCCGCAGGGCTTGAAAGCGGTTTTAGGCTTTCCGTTAAGTGTGCGGATGAATGTGTGTTTGTCACCACGCCCGATGCCGTAAGTGTGCGTGCGGCGGCAAGTGCGGCTTTAAATGCGCGTTCTCTTACCGATGCCGCACAGCTGCTGCTTGTGAACAGATTTGACAGGCATCTGCATAAATCGGTCTGTATAGATGACATAATTGATACCGTCGGTGCAAGGTTTCTCGGTATAATTCCCGAATCCGATGAAATTTATGATTCGCTTTCGGGTAAAAAAATACCCGATGACTGCAAAGGCAGTAAGGCGATTCTGCGCATTGCCAAGCGCCTTTGCGGTGAAAATGTTGTTTTCAGAGTGAAAAATATTTGACAGAGGCACATTACAGTGCTACAATATATGTAATTCAACAGGGGGGCTGGCGGACGCCGGCTGAGATAGAAAACAATCCTTTTCTGACCCTTATACCTGATGCGGATAATGCCGCCGTAGGAATATATCTCCGAAGATTTCCCCGCGGCGTGTTCCGCGGGGTTTTTTGGAGGTTTTTTTATGGCTCGTTCTGCTTCGGGACTTAAAACGAGGAAGGTTGCCGAAAGCGCAATAATGGTTGCCGCATCCGTGATTTTGGCGGAATTTGCGGTTATCAGGTTTGCTTTCGGAGGCAGTGTTACGCTGTTTTCGCAAGTGCCGCTTGTACTTGTTTCATACCGTTACGGCGTTAGATGGGGTGTGGGTGTCGGCTTTGCCGCGGCGGTCATTGAATTGCTTTTCGGCTTACAGAATTTCACTTATATAAAAGGGATAGCCGCATTCGCAATTTGCTTTTTTGCAGATTACATTATTGCCTTTACCGCGCTCGGATTGGGCGGCATCTTTCGCGGCAAAATAAAAAACACCGCCGTAAGTCTTGCTCTCGGCGGAGTGCTCGTGTCCGTAATTCGTTTTCTGTGTCACTATGTCAGCGGCGTAACAATTTGGAAAGAATACGCAGGCGATATGAATGTTTACCTGTATTCACTCATATATAACGGCGGGTTTATGCTGCCGGAAGCAATCATAACCGCACTTGGCCTTGCAGCAGTTGCAGCTGTGTTTGATATTGACGGTGCCGAAATCCGCCCGCGCAGGCGCAAAAAATGAATAATTTGTAAAACCGTAAAACCAAATGCCGAAAATGTTTGATATTTCGTTTCAATAATGTTAATATGGTACTGTAGCAATTATGTTTTCAGGAGGTTTGAATCTTGAAAGACTTTAAAAAGAAGGATACCGCAGTCGATAAGCTTGAATCCGCCAACGACTTTGAAAGCAGCGAACTTAATGATGAGCTCGACCGACTTGCCAGAACTTTTCAGGAGGAACTTGAAAAGGCTAAAGCCGATGCCGAGCTCAGCGAAAGAATGGGCGAACTGATTCAGGGTATCGAAGATGAGGAAGAATATAACGAGGAGGATTATTGTCAGTGCTGCGGCGAACGCAAGCGCGACAAATCCGTTGCCGAAAATTATGAATATTGTTCTGTGTGTCGCGAGGCTATGAGACACTATCCGTTAAGCGCTTCGCTTATAGCGGTACTTACGGTTATGGTGGTTGCCGCGATCGTATCGGTGATGGTATTCGTAAATGACTTTACCGGTTACGATAAGCTTGCGCAAGCCGAAAAGGCGGTAAGCGAACAGAAGCTTTTTACCGCGCTTGAAAATTACGATGAAGCAATCGCAAGCTTTGAACAGAATGAAATTACGGCAAAGAAAGCCTATTATAACAGCGCAAAGGTACTTATGAACTCAATGCCCGAGGGCGTAAATTCCATGAGCGAGATTACTTCGCGTCTGAAAAAGGCGCTCGGCACAATCGAGGCAAAAATGCCCGTCTATGACTCATATAATTCACTTTCCGATAATGCGGCAGTGCTCAGCGCAACACTCGGTTTATTCTATGAAACGGTGAATTCTGAAAAATACGGTGAGTTCGACGGCGAAAATGAGGAAATGTACGCCGAAATTATGACGGCGATCGGCGCACTTACAGATTCAGAGGTTATGGTGAAGCATATCGACGGCACGAGCACAAAGGTCGCAGCGAGTGAGCCGATAGTGAGATTTGCGCAGTATATGTTCGCCTATGCCACCAATCACCTTGAGGATGCCAAACAGTACCTTGAAATGACTGCCGAAATCGGTTCGGAATATAAGTGGATGTATGCTTACGAGCTCGGATGTGTTGAATTGCAGACGGGCAGCAGGGCAGAAGCCGAAAAATGTGCAAAGCAGCTTTACGAATCCAATATCGAATCACCCGAGGGATACACTCTTTACAGTTCCATAGAGCGTATGAAGGGCAATACCGACAAGGCGATAGAATGGGCTGATAAGGGGCTTGCTTTCGCACGGAACGCGGTTGACCTGTACAGAATGAAGGGTATGGCATATATAGTGGCGGGCGAATATGAAAAGGCGCTTGCCGAACTCGAAAAAGGTCTCGCAGCAGAAGACTACGGTCTTATGTATTTCACATACGCAGTTGTTTTGAATGAACTCGGCAAAACAGAAGAACTTGAAAAAGTGAACAAACAGCTTGAGGAATATGAACTTGAATACAGTGACAGAATGAATGATTACTTTGCAGGTAAGCTTACGGCAAAGCAGTTGTTTACGGAAGGGACGGGTGATGTTGAGTGATTACATTGTATTATATAACAAGAATGCTCACATTTTTCGGTACCGAATGCCGCTGTGCGTTTGAGCATATTGCCTGCCGTATACTGAAATTACCGATTGAAGATACACGCACATTCAAGGAGTCTGAACTTTGCGGCCATATTGAACACGAGCTTGCCCCGACTCTCGGCAAGGCGTTTTTCGTGTGCTGGTTTCCGTTTACTCTCAACTGCCTGCTCGCGTGCTGTTTCCTTTACAGCGGCGCTTACAGAATAGTGTATGCAGGCGACTATTCCTCGCTTGCATCGTGGCTTTTCCTGTGGCTCGGCTTTTCATTTGCGGCAAATGTTTTCCCGACATACGAAGATGCGCTTGCGTTAAAGGATGCGCTTTACGGTGGTAAAAACTTTGCGGCGAAAATACTGCTTGCTCCGTTTTTTGCGATTGTTTACGCGGGTGCGTTTATTGAAAGGTACAGTCTGACAATACTTACCTCGCTCGCATTCACAATAGCATTTCCGTATATGTTCACCGTAACATTCCCGTTCTTTGAGAATATACAGCAGATGCTTTTACAATAGAGAGTCTGCCGCATTTGAACGAAAAACACAATATGAAAAATAATGGCTTTTTACGGGTTTGCCGAACACGCAAACCACTGTAAAGCCATTATTTTTTATTTAGTCTTAATTTTTGTGTTTTTCGTTCTGCGCTGATTCGACAGACCCTTTTTAATGTATCATCGTGTGTTGTGTCAGTATTAGTTCTCCGCCGTCGGTTATTGAAACCGTAAATCCGTCGCGGTGCTCGGTCGAAAAAATCGGGGCTTTTGCAATTACCGATAAATTCCATTTCACATTCGGGTAAATTTTGCCGAGGTAGTTCGTAACAACCGCTATTTCGGGCTTCACCTTGCGCAGAAATGCCGCGGATGATGAGCCGAAATACCCGTGGTGGCCGATTTTGAGAATATCCACATCACCGATTTCGTCGGCGTATAGTTTCTCAAGTCCCGAATCATCCGTAATATCTGCCGCAAGGAAAACGGTTCTGCCGCTTTTCTTTACAAGCACGCCCACGCTGTTGGAGTTTTCGCCTTTGCCGGCAAGCTCCGGGGGAGTAACGGTGTTTATGAATTTAAGAGTAAAGTCGCCGAACGCGAACTCATCTTCGGGCAGGTCGCTTATAATGGGAATGCCGTGATTTTCAAGTGCGGCGATGATCTCGTTATATGTCTGTTGGTTGCCCCAAGGCTCACGCTCCATATCGGTTGCTATCTCCGGCGCGTATGGCTTGCAGTAAGCCTTTTCTATTGAAATGTCCGCGTCATTTATAATTGCGGTAAAGTTGCCGGCGTGGTCATAGTGGTAATGCGTGGCGAGTATAAAGTCAAGGTGAGCAGTGCCGTCGGCGGATGCCGCGTATTCTTTGATATATGCAAGCACATCTTTTTCAAAACCTTTGTAATCGGTTTTTCGGCGCGGGTTATGGTCGCCCTCGCCGGAGTCTATGAGTGCAAAATGCCCGTTGCTTTCAAGCATTATGCAATCGCTGTTGGCGGTGTTGAGAAAGTGTATTCTGTCATCGCACTCACCGTTAAAATCTTTTTCCTCGATTACGGTGTATCGGTCAACATATTTGTTGCAGAGCGCGTTTACGACAATATCCGCTGTAAACACAAATGTCATAACAAATGTTACGAGCCAGGTCATAAATATACGAATAAATTTCTTTTTATCGAACTTTTTATTTTCCACGGCGCACCACCTTTACTGCGGCAAAGAACAGAAGGCATACAAGCAATGCCGCCGCCGGACGAAGTATTAAGAAGCACGCTGCCGTAACAAGCACGGCAATAATATCGAGCGCGCTTTTTTCTTTGAATGACGAAGCGAGCAGTCTGTACGGAACATTCTGCCAGCACGAAACTATAAGCAGCGCACCCACCGAGTGAAGCGGCACGCGCGAAATGATTTGCGGAAATATACCGAAAATGAGAATTGCACCCACACACGCCGTAATTGCCGAAATTACCGAGTAGCCGCGCACCTCAAACTGCCTTACGGGTAAGCCCGTTACAGCCGCGCTGCATACGTTGCCTGCAAATAAACGGATATTATCCTTCTTTTCAGCCGATGTGTAGGCGGCGAGTATAAGCGCCACCGTGAATGCACCTTCAAGCACTGTCAGTGCGGATATGCCGCCGTTAAACTGCTGTGCCGCAAGTGAAAGCGTGCGGCAGCTTTCGGGCGAGAAAGCCGCTGGCTCATTCACGGTGGTAAGCGCTCTGTCGGGATTTAAAAATAAATTCAGCACCGTGGGAATTACAAGTGTAATAAATTCCTGAGGTATTATTTTACTCAGTTTTCTGCATTTGAATGGGTAGGTTATCATCAAAAACAGAGTTATCGTGCCGTACAAAAGACCGCGAAAATGCGGATGAAAACCGAGCGAGCGGTAGGTTTTGAGCATATCAAATGCCGTCGCACCGAAAGCACCTATGCCGAAATAATCGTTGGTGATGAGCACCGTTGCGCTCAAAGCAAGCCCGAGCGACGCGCCGGCAATAACGCAATCGGGGATTTTTTTGCTTTTGACAAAATGCGATATTATCAAGAATGCGATCGCGCCGATGAGTACGGATAAAAACAGCTCGAACGCGCCTGCCTTACCGAGTACAAAAATAACAGGCACAAGCAGGAATGCATCGGGGGCAAGCACCGAATTTTTCGAGCCGAGCGAGCACAGAAGACATATAAGCGTGCAGGCAAGCACGCCGGCGGTGCTTATGCCCGTAACCGCGCAGGTGCATACGGCATAAGTGCCCGTAAGCATCAGCGCGGTAAGACCGTATGATACGCCCGTAAGCATTTTCGGTTTTGCGGTTGTATCGGTCATACGGCTCGCTCCTCTCGTGTGATTTTAATATTTTACTATAAATCAGGCAATATAACAATAGAAATATTAAAAAATCGCAATTTTCCGAAAAGTTTTTCACTTGCCGAAAAATAGCGGCGCTTTTTGAACAAAAATTGCCAATTCGTCTATATATTGCTTAAAAATGTTGACATTTTGCAATTTTTACATTATAATGTCAGCGTATCCGAATATGTGTAAAAGGGGTAATTAAAATGAATCAGAAAGCACCCAAGGTATTACTTATAGTGCTTGTAGCAGCAATTCTCGGCACTACCATCATCACCATCAACAATCTTTCCACTATCATGATGATCACTGCCGCAAAAAGAAATGCCAATGCAGGTACACAGGTCATCTATCGCCAGGTAGATGCCAACGGCAACGCAGTTAATAACGGCGGCTCGCAGAATAACAATGCGGCTCCCGTAAACAACAACACTCAGAACAACACTCCCGCTAACAACAACAGCGGCAATAACAACACTCCCGCAAACAACAACACTCAGAATAACGATCCGCAGAAGCCTGCCGACAACGGCAACACCGGTACCGATACTCCCGCAAGCACCGGCGATGTTCAGAAGGCGGTTGATATGTATGTTAAGGCTATCAACAACGCC
This sequence comes from Acutalibacteraceae bacterium, assembly GCA_045642645.1. Taxonomy (GTDB): domain Bacteria; phylum Bacillota; class Clostridia; order Oscillospirales; family Acutalibacteraceae; genus DTU089. The sequence continues at coordinate 6,339 of JAZUJG010000118.1, forward strand.
AAGGCAAATGCAAAGACCGTTACACTTGTAAAAGACGGCGCTCTCAACTATAACGAGATTTTCGAGGCCGGCGCTTTCTCAAGCTTTGCTCCCATGCTCAAGGCTTTCTTTAAGCTTGAAGATGTAAACGGCGCAAGCGACAAGAGCGAGCTTCCCCCCAAGGGCGCTAACGTAAACCTCGATGCAAAGAATGTTAAAGAAGCAAGCATTAAGGAAGAGGGCGGCAACTATATCGTTGAAATCACCCTCAATAATTCCGAAAATCCCACTCTCGGTGACGGCGGTGTCGGCTCTGTTGTCAACATCATCACCAATGACCAGATCACCGGCGGCGTTGAAGGCATCCCCGGTATTTCGCTGAGCAACATCAAGCTTGCTTATGAAAATGTCAAGATTACCGCTACCATCGACAAGGCTACCGGCAACCTTACATACCTCATCGCAGATGCTCCCTCGATTCTTTACCTCGATGCAAAGGCACTTATGCTTTCCATCAACAATGCAAGCGTAGGTATTGAGTGCATCTCTGAATTCTCACTTGCATATTAAGTTTAAAAGTCAGATTATTTCACAAGCGGCTGTGTTTTGCAGCCGCTTGTATTAATGAACGGTGAAATGACAGATAAATTAAGTTTAAAGGGTATAGAAAATCATCTCGGTGATGATTTGACCGGTGTTTTTAAAATAGAATTACTCGACACGGTGGATTCAACCAACAAACTGCTTAAAGAACGCGGTTTGCGTGGCGCACCTGCGTTTTCCGTTGCCGTTTCTTCGCAGCAGACAAGGGGGCGCGGCAGGCTCGGCAGGAGCTTCGTTTCGCCCTGCGGCGGTGTGTATATGAGTGTGCTTGTAAGGCGCGGCGGAAGCGCCTGCGATGCGCTTTCGCTGACTACTGCGGCGGCGGTCGCCGTTTGCGAGGCACTCGATTCACTCGGCGTAAAAGGTCACGGCATTAAGTGGGTAAACGATATTTATATTGGCGGTAAAAAGGTCTGCGGCATACTTACCGAGGGCGTTGTTTCCGCGGAAAACGGAACTCTCGATTTTGCCGTTGTAGGTGTCGGAATCAATATTTACACGCACGAAAACGGCTTTGCCGACGAAATAAAAGATAAAGCCGCCGCGGTGTTCAGTGAACACAAAAGCGGGATTATGGATAAATTCACCGCGGAGTTTCTGAAAGCCTTTTATAATTATTTGACAGGTGAAAAAAATGCCCATATAAATGAGTATATACGCAGAAATATCGTTGTGGGTAAGTGCGTCACGGTTGCTGCCGCCAGCGGCGAGCGCGAGGCTTTTGTGACGGGAATAGACAACGACTGTGCGCTGCTGGTCAGGTATCCCGACGGCACAGAGGAACGACTCATAAGCGGCGAAATTTCACAATTAAAAATATGATTTTAGCCGTTATTCAATTTATACAATAAAACGTGCTTAAAATCGGTAAAGAAAACAAGCAAAATTGCATTTTTACTATTGCATTTGACGGATAAATATGATAAAATCTGTTCGTATATATAGTGTGCATCGCTATATCCATCTTTTAGGAGGATTATTATGAAAGCTACAAGAAAAATCGCTTGCATTGCTTTGGCGCTTGTACTTGTTGCTCTTGCAGTTGCAGTTCCCGTATCTGCAGCAGGCAAAGAGCCGCTCGTTATCGTCAACGGCTTTGCTTCAACCGCACTCTATGCGAACTACGGCACAGAAGATCAGTATGAAATTCTCGGGCCCGACAATCTCGAAACCGCTATCGGCAACATCATCGGCGGCTTCATCAAGGGCTGCATCGCTTACGGCGAAAATCATAAGGATTTCGAGAAATTTGCCGATAAATTCGACCCCATCGTAAATAAGTACCTTGCTCCTCTTGCCTATGACCTCGACGGCAACCCCGTTGATGATACCATCGGCTACGATGTTTACGATATGCCTATGTCGGAGTATTCCGATGAAGAAAAGGCGGCTTTCGGCGTTTTCGGTGCAGAGTACGGCAAAAAGTACGGTGAAGATAAGGTCTATAACTTCACTTACGACTGGCGTAAAGATCCTGCCGACCTTGCAGATGAACTCAATGCATTCATCAGCAATGTTAAGAGTCAGTCCGGCGCAAAGAAGGTTAACGTTATCGCCATCAGCATGGGTTCCGTTATTCTTCAGGCTTTCATTAACGAATACGGCGCAAAGTCACTCAACAACGTTGTTTATGCTTCTCCCGCATGGCAGGGAACAAGCATCATCGGCAACCTTTTCACAGGTCACATTCAGCTTGATGACTTCGCTATTGAAAATTACCTTGTTCAGATGGGTAATGTAAGCTTTGTTTCTCACGTGGCAAGCACGGCTATTTCGTGGCTCGGCACAAGGGAAGACCTCACCGGTGAATATCTTGACGATGTCAACACCTTCGTTCAGGGGTGCCTTCCCAGACTTTACAGCGATACCATAATCCCCTACATTGCAGGTATGCCCGGTATCTGGAGCCTTATTCCTGCCGAATACTATGAGGATGCAAAGGCATTCCTCTTCAGCGATGCAGAACCCTCAGATGAATACATTGCACAGCTTGATGCTTATCATAATATTCAGCTCAACGCCAAGAACATTGTTAATAAGGGTATGAAAGACGGTATGTTCTGGAGCATCGTCTGCGGTTACAACCGTCAGATCGCTCCCATCACCGAGTCTTATGAACAGAGCGACGGTGTCGTTGATGTTAAGTACGCCAGCGGCGGCGCAACCTGCTCAAGATACCTCAAGGCTTTCAATGACTGGGACGACATTTATTACCAGAAAGTAAACGACGGTCACAACCATCTTTCCTGGGATTACAAGGTCGATGCTTCTACCTGTATGTTCCCCGAGTATGTATGGTTTATTAAGAATATGGACCACATGGGCTATAATGCAGACAACGGTACAGCTGATTATGTTATTTACCTTGCAGGCGCTGACAAGCAGTGCAGCGTTTTCGATGTAGTTGAACCCGTAACTCTCGACAACGGCAGAATCATCCCGAAATATCCGCAGTTCTCAATGTACAACACCTATGAGTTCGCTATCTTCAAATCCGATGCTTATTTCGGCACCTGGGTTAAGCGCTGCCCCAACGACAGACCTCTCGGTGACATTGACAACAGCACCAAGGTAACCACTGATGACGCAAGACTTGCTTTGCAGATAGCCTCTAAGCAGAGAGTAGCAAATGCAGACGAGCTCGTTTACGGCGATACAAATGAAGACGGCTTCATTGGTATTGACGATGCGAGAACGATTCTGTGCTACGCAATCGGCATCGATGCAAAATAAAATTGACGGCGCTTTCGGCGCAGAACAAGACGGCTGCAAATTGCAGCCGTCTTTATTTGTTTTTTTACCCCCTCGGCGTACCCTTGTACGCCGTCGGTTTGTAAAACGCCTTCTTCATCCAAATCTGATAATTATTGGTGCGGTTGTACGCCATCGGGGTAAAGAAAATAAATTCTGCATCCGAAATCGCTTGTCAATTACAAAAAGTCGTTTTACGCACACTCGGCGTACCTTTGTACGCCGTCGGTTTGTTCTGTTATATCCTTATTATATTATCCGCAATTCGCTCGGCAAGCTGTTCATCGTGAGTGATGATTACAACCGTTTTGCCGTGCGTTTCTT
>JAZUJG010000119.1:0-12555 GCA_045642645.1 Acutalibacteraceae bacterium
CTTCGGGTATTTCTTCGGTAACTTCCTCAGTCGGCTTCTCGGTCACAGGCTCAGTTTCGGGCTCTGCCTCGGTTACTTCTTCGGTCGCGGGCTCATCATCGCTGATATCAATAACATCGGTAGGTGTTTCTTCGGGCGCATCCGTTGTCTGAGGCTCGGTAGTTTCGGGCACGGTGCTTGTTTCGGCAGGTGTATATGAGCTGCTGCCGGAGCCGCTTGTGCCGTTGTAGATATCTATAAGCGATGTTCTGCCCTCTTCAAGCACGATATTCGATGAGCCGTAGAGCTCAGTTTGCAGCGAATGTGCGGCATACTGGTAGTCTACTACCCAAATCCACATATCCTCGTTACCGCTTGTGCGTGCATCCTCGGGCGGCATTTGAATCTGCGCTCTTTCGTAATTGAGCCAGCCGCCGGCAAACGCTTTCATACCGAGAGTAATGACCTCGCCTTTGGAATAGCTTGTTTTGACGTAGGGCAAAAGTGCATCCACGCACTTGTTGAGCTCGGTTATGGAAGCGGACCTGACACGGTTGAGTATGCTTTCAATAACCTGACGCTGACGCCTTGTTCTGCTTACGTCGGCATCGGCATCGCAGCCTCTTACACGACAGAATTGCAATGCCTGTTCACCGTCAAGCAGCACATCGTCGCCTGCAGGTACATGCTCATTATATTTATAGTAACTGTTGATATAATCCGATTCGTACTGCTGAACATCGACCTTTACTCCGCCCATGGCATCGATAAGACCCTGGAACGATTCAAAATCGACCATAACATAGCCGTCTATGGCAATTTTATAGTTATTCTCAAGTGTTTTTATAAGGCAGTTTACACCGCCCATTGAGTATGCGGCGTTTATCTTATTGCAGTAACCGCCGTTTTCGGTTTCAATATAGGCGTAACTGTCCCTGAAAAATGAAACCAATTTCAGCGTTTTCAGCTTTCTGTTTACGGAAACAAGCATCATTGAGTCGGTATTTGTACCATCGGCATCTCTGCCTATAAGCAGCACATTTATGACATTTTTACTGCTCATTTTATTATCGTTGCCTGCCAACGCCCATTCTTTAAGCGCGCTCTGGAAACCTGAAGAGCCTATGTCAATATTTATGTCGTCGGGAATTTCATCGGGATAAATAATATCATCGGTAATTATTTTATCACCGAGCATATTGAATTTTTTGGAAACGAACACTCCGCCGACTATGCCGATTATAAGCAGTAACGCAAGAACAGCTGCAATAACTGCAATAATAATCTTTTTCTTTTTAGGTAAAGCCTTTAATTTTTCAATAAGGCTTTTCTTTTTTTGCGGTTTTTTATCTGCAGGCTTTTTTGCAGGCGGCGGAACGGCTTTTGTTTGCTGCTTCGGCTGTGCGGTAATAGGCCTTTTTGGAATATATTCCTGCCTTACCCTGAAGCCCTGAGGTTTTTCGGACTCAGCAGCCGGCGATGCAGAGACTTCTTTTTCCGTACTTTCTGCACGGAAGTTTTTGAGAAACTCCGCATCCTTTTCGGCATCGGCATCTTTTCTGCCGCTTATGCCGTACTCTGCTTCAAGCCGCAGCAAATCAAGGTAATCTTCAAGATTTTGATCGTTTCTTGTATTTTCTTCGGACATCGGTTAATTTTACTCCTCTGTTACTTCGGTTTCGCTCTCATCCTCGAGTTCGTCGGCGGTGCCTGCACCTTCATCGGCGGTACCGTCATCCTCGACTGTTCCGGTGATTTCTTCTTCATCGTGTTCGGTGGTGGAAAGAGTAACAACCTTATCGCCCTCACCGAGCCTCATAACCTTAACACCCTTGGAAGGTCTTGCGCAAATTCTTATTGCCGCAGCCGGAATTCTTATAATAATGCCGTCCTGCGAAATAAGTATTACATCGTCTTCTTCATTTATATCGGTAATAGCCGCAATTTCACCGTATTTGTCGATATGGTAATTTTTAATGCCCTTACCGCCCCTTGACTGCGTACGGTAATTGTCATTGCTGCTTATTCTGCCGAAGCCGGTTTCACTTACGGTAAGAAGCTTGCCGTCCGGTTTCATAACGCACATACCGATAACCTCGTCACCGGGTTTAAGTGTAATGGCTTTAACACCCGTAGCAGTTCTGCCGAGTGCCCTCGCATCCTGCTCATTGAAGCGTATGCACATACCCTTTTTGGTAGCTACAAGCAAATCATCGGTGCCGGATGTAACCTTTACCCATGCAAGCTCGTCGTCCTCTTTAAGAGAAATGGCGATAATGCCGTTGCGCCTTGTGTTCTTGTAAACCGAAAGCTCCGAACGCTTGATAATACCTCTGCGAGTAACCATGCAAAGGCACATGCCCTCGTCATCCTCGGGTACTCTGATCATAGCGGAGATTTTTTCATCGGCTTCAAGCGGTAAAATATTTACTATATTGGTACCCTTGCTTGTTTTGCTGCCCTCGGGTATCTCGTAACCTTTAAGTCTGAACGCTTTGCCGCGGGTTGTGTAGAACATAATGTAATCGTGCGAAGATGCAATAAACATTGTTTCGGCAACATCATCCTCGCGCCTTGTCATACCCTTCACGCCTCTGCCGCCGCGGTTCTGAATGGTGAACTGGTCAACGGGCTGGCGTTTGATATATCCCATAGTGGTATATGTGTACATACATTTTTCTTCGGGGATAAGGTCTTCAATATCAACCTCGCCGCTGATATTTTCAATAGCTGTTCTTCTCTCATCGCCGAATTTTTTCTTGATATTGCCGAGCTCGTCCTTAACAATACCGAGTATTCTTTCACGCGAGCCGAGAATTTCCTCATAATCGGCGATTTTTACCTTGAGTTCATTGAGTTCGTTGGTGATTTTGAGAATTTCAAGACCAGCCAACTGACCCAAACGGAAAGCAACGATTGCCGATGCCTGCGGATCGTCGAAATCGAATTTTTCCATAATAGCGGCTTTTGCCTCTGCCTGACCGCCCTTGCAGGCTCTGATTGTGGCGATAATATCGTCAACTATATCAATAGCCTTTGCAAGACCGTCAAGAATATGTGCGCGCTCTCTTGCTTTGTTGAGATCGTACTGTGTTCTTCGGGTAATAACATTGCACTGGAACTCTATGTACTGCTCAAGCATTTCCTTAAGTGTAAGGATTTTAGGCTCGCCGTTGACGAGTGCAAGCAAAATTACGCCGAAAGTGGACTGCAGCTGTGTATATGAGAACAGCTTATTGAGTACTACCTGTGCATTGGCATCGCGCTTAATGTCGATTTCAATGTGCATACCGGTTTTGCCGGAGGAATAGTCGTTGATATCGGAAATACCGTCAATGCGCTTATCTTTTACGAGGTCGGCAATGGATTCAATAAGCCTTGCCTTGTTTACCATATAAGGAATTTCGGTAACAACTATCTTAAATCTGCCGTTTTTGCCCTCAACTATTTCGCATTTTGCGCGAACTATAATTTTTGCTCTGCCGGTGGCATAAGCGGCTCTGATACCCGCTCTGCCCATAATAATGCCTGCGGTGGGAAAATCCGGACCCTTGATGTACTGCATTATTTCCTCAAGGTCGGCTTCGGGGTTATCTATAACGCAGGAAATCGCATCGCAAACTTCACCGAGGTTATGCGGCGGAATGTTCGTTGCCATACCTACGGCAATACCCTGCGAGCCGTTTACGAGAAGATTCGGGAATCTTGACGGCAGCACAACGGGTTCTTTAAGACGGTCATCGTAGTTTGGTACGAAATCAACCGTATTTTTATCAATATCGGTGAGCATTTCGAGCGACATTTTGCTCATTCGCGACTCTGTGTAACGGTAAGCGGCAGGCGGGTCGCCGTCTATTGAACCGAAGTTACCGTGACCGTCAACGAGCATATAGCGCATTGAGAAGCTCTGTGCAAGTCTTACCATGGCATCGTAAACCGATGCGTCACCGTGCGGATGATAACGGCCGAGCACGGAACCGACTGTATCGGCGCATTTACGGTAGGGCTTGTCCGGAGTAAGATTATTCTCATACATAGTGTAGAGAATTCTTCTGTGAACGGGCTTTAAACCGTCGCGCACATCGGGAAGCGCACGCGATGTAATAACGGACATTGAATAATCAAGGAAAGCCGTTCTGACCTCGTTGTTTATTTCAATATTAACTATTTTTTCATTTTCATACGGGTTGGGAAGATTGTTTACGCCGTTGGTGACACCCGTATTTTCGTTATTTAATTCATCCATTTTTTATATCCTCTCTTATACGGTTAAATGTCAAGGTTTTTAACGAATTTAGCGTTTTTCTCAATAAATTCGCGGCGCGGCTCGACCTTGTCGCCCATAAGTATTGAGAATGTTTCGTCAGCCTCTTCGGCGTCTTCAATAGTAACTCGTTTCATAATTCTTTCGGCGGGGTCCATGGTGGTTTCCCAAAGCTGAACGGGGTCCATTTCACCAAGACCTTTGTAACGCTGAATCGAGAAGCCCGTGCCGAGCTCTTCCATAATTTCGTCGCGTTCGTCGTCGGAATATGCGTACCTGTGTTTCTGCCCCTTACTTAATCTGAAAAGCGGAGGCTGTGCAAGGTAAACATGACCGGTTTCTATAATTTCACGCATATAACGGAAGAAGAACGTCAGCAAAAGTGTTCTGATATGAGCACCGTCGACGTCGGCATCCGCCATAATAATAATTTTATCGTAACGAAGCTTTTCAATATTGAAATCTTCACCTATTCCCGTACCGAGTGCGAGCACGACGGGTGTAAGCTTATCGTTGCCTATAACTTTATCAATTCTGGCTTTTTCGACATTGAGCATTTTGCCCCACAGCGGCAGGATTGCCTGAATCATTCTGTCTCTGCCTTCTTTTGCGGAGCCGCCTGCCGAATCGCCCTCGACGATGAATAATTCGGTTTTGGTGCTGTCCTTTTCTATACAGTCTGCAAGCTTACCGGGCAATGAATTCGTTTCAAGTGCGGATTTACGCCTTGCGTTATCTCTTGCTTTTCTCGCAGCCTCGCGCGCTCTTGAAGCATCGAGTGCTTTTGAGAATATTGCTCTTGCATCCGAAGGATTTTCCTCAAAATATGTGGAAAGTTTTTCGTAAACGCATTTTGAAACAAGCGGAGTAATATCGGTATTACCGAGTTTACCCTTTGTCTGCCCCTCAAACTGTGCTTCGGTCAGCTTAACGCTTATAACTGCCGAAAGACCTTCTCTTACATCTTCGCCGGAAAGATTTTTGTCATTATCCTTTAAAAGATTGTATTTTCTGCCGTAGTCATTAAAAACACGGGTAAGTGCGGTTTTAAAGCCGGTTTCGTGAGTACCGCCGTCAATAGTACGGACATTGTTTGCAAAACTCAAAACAAGCTCATTGTAGCTGTCGTTATACATAATAGCGATATTTGCTTCTCTGTCGCCCGATACTGCAGAAAAATGAATGGGCTTTTCGTGAAGCGGAGTAAGACCGCGAGTAGTGGTAACAAATTCAACAAATGAAGATATACCGCCCTCGTAACAGTAAACCTGCTCATTTATATTGTCGGGGTCACGCTTATCGGTAAGTGAAATCGAAAGACCGGCATTAAGGAATGCCTGCTCACGAAGTCGCTTTTCAAGAATTTCAAAATCATAAACTGTGGTTTCCGTAAATATTTCGGGGTCGGCTTTAAAACGGATGAGCGTTCCGGTTTTATCCGTATCACCTATTATTTTTAAGTCGCAAGTGGGAGTTCCCCTTGTAAAACGCTGGTAATGAACATGACCGTCCTGCGAAACTTCTACTTCAAACCATTCGGAAAGAGCATTAACTACCGATGAACCAACGCCGTGCAGACCGCCCGAAACCTTATAACCGCTGCCGCCGAATTTACCGCCTGCGTGCAGCACGGTAAGAACAACGGTAACTGCCGGTAAACCCTGCTGTTCGTTTATGCCTACGGGAATACCGCGTCCGTTATCGCGTACGGTGATAATATCACCGGGCAGAATTTCCACCTCGATATGAGTGCAGAAACCGGCAAGTGCTTCGTCTATTGAGTTGTCTACGATTTCATAAACAAGGTGATGAAGACCTTTCGGTCCGGTAGAGCCGATATACATACCGGGTCTTTTCCTTACCGCCTCAAGTCCTTCAAGCACCTGAATGGCACTTGCATCGTACTTTTCGGTAACTGAAGTATCAATGGTTTCGTCATTTTCATTGATAACTACACTGTTTTCGAGCTCCTGCTCACGAAGCTCCTGTTCGGTTTTAATAATATTCTCGTCCAAAGTTCCTACCTCCGCAGTAGATTAAAAATAATATATGTAAATATAATTATTTACTGTTAATACCCTCGTTTAAGAGCGTTTTCGGTTTTTCTTACAAGAGTTTCGGAAGAAAAACCGGTTATGTATATTTTATTTTCGTTATTTTTTGAATTGCTTACCACAAATGAACGCGGTGTATCTATTGCTTTAAAAATATCAAGCGATAAAACATACTCAACATTTCCTTTTTTTTCAGCTTCCGAAAGAAACTTTTCGGTATCACTTCCGTCACCGGTGGTGTTTTCCAAATCAAAAATACCTATAATATCTTTGTCGGAAATAAGCTTGTCTTTTCCGATATGCACAAGCATTATACAATCTTCCCTTCTTTTATAAGGAATGATTTACCGCCGCACATTCTCAATACCTGCGACGGATCGCAGCAGGTGAGAAAAACCTGCCTGTCGGTTATATGGTTAAGCACGTAATCCTGGCGCTTTTCATCAAGCTCGCTCATAACATCATCAAGCAGTGTTACCGGCATCTGACCGATAGATTCTTTTATTATTTCGGATTCACCGAGTTTTAACGCAAGTGCACAGGAACGCTGCTGACCCTGCGAGCCGAAACTGCGTGCACTTTTGCCGTTTATGTTTATTTCAATGTCATCTCTGTGCGGACCGACAGAAGTTGATTTTAAAATAACATCCTGCTTTCTCGCATTTTTAAGATTTTCAAACTCCGCAATATAAATATCTTTAACAGTTAAATTACCGTTTAAAAATTCCTCACGCGAATATGAAACCGATATTTTTTCTTTATTTTCCGAAATTCCCGAATAAATCTCCTCACAATGCCGGGAAAGTGTTTTTATATACGCAAGCCTGTCCGCAATAACAGCGGCGGAGTATCTTGCAAGTAAATCATCAAAGCTGTCAAGCATATCATACAAATCGGTATTCATATATAGATCTTTTAAAAGTGCGTTTCGCTGAACGAGCGCTCTCTTATAATTTGCAAGGTACTCGGAATATTTAGGCTTTAATTCGCAAAGAGCCGTATCTAAAAACCTTCGACGGAACACAGGCCCATCCTGAATAAGCGAAAGATGCGACGGAGAAAATATTACCGAATAAAACTGACCTATAAGCTCCGATGTACCTTCAAGCTCCACACCGTTCAAAAAAGCCTTTTTTTTATTTTTTCCGATTGCTATATTTGCTTTTTTATTGCGTACGCCGTCATTAAAGGATAACTCAAGTTTTGCGATTTCTTCACCGAATTTTATAAGCTCCGCATCTTTTGCCGAACGAAAACTTTTACAACCGGTAAAAAGCCATATTGCTTCGAGTATATTTGTTTTTCCCTGTGCGTTTTCACCGTAAATTACATTTACACAGTTTTCGGGTAAAATTTCTATTGATTCAATATTTCTGAAATTTTCTGTTTTTATTGAATCAACAGTCATAATACCCTCCGCAGAGTTTCAGTTTTTAATATCGTATATTATTCTTTCAAATTCGGCAAAGTCACCCGAGCGCAGTTTTTTACCGCGCTGGGTGCAAACTTCACCGTTTACCTTGACTTCGCCGTTTTGTATAACTATTTTTGCGTGACCGCCGGTATTTACCGCACCTGCATTTTTGAGCATATCGTCAAGTCGAATATATTCATTTTTAAGAACAAAATTTTTATGTTCGCGTTCTGCGATTTTTACTTTAATTTTCATATCAGGCTATTGTTTCATTTTTAAGGCGCATGGGAATAATAAGGAATATAAAATCTTCGCCTTCTATGGGTTTTATGATTATGGGAGAAACTGGACTGTTGAGTTCTATTCTTACTTCGTCAACATCAACTGTTCTTAAAGCGTCTGTAAGGTAGGCATTGTTAAATCCTATTTCTACTCTCTTACCGCTGATTGAAGCGCTTATTCTGTCGTTTGCGGCACCGAGAGCCGTTGCACTTGAAACTTTTATTATGTTTTCGTCAAATACGCAGCGAACCGGGCTTTTTATTTTATTGGGAATAAGCAGAGAAATTCTGTCAACACTGTCAAGTAAGAGTTTTACATTAACTGTTGCTTCTGTTGTGCAGCTCGAAGGAACGGCATTTTTGTAGTTGAAAAATTCGCCTTCAAGAAGTCTTGATATAATTCTGTAATTACCTATTTCAAAGAGTATGAATTTTTTGCCCACGGAAAGTGCGATATTTTCTTCGTCATTTTCTGTGAGTTTAACGACTTCCGAAAGTGTTTTTGCAGGTACGACGAATGTAATTTCTTCGCCTGAATAAGCGATTGTTTCGTTTCTTATTGCAAGTCTGAAGCCGTCGCAGGAAATAAGTCGAAGATTATTTTCGGTAAGTTCAAATTTAATGCCTTTGTGGACGGGTTTTAAATCATTATTGGCGACTGCAAAAATAGTTTGTTTTACCATATTTTTGAGCATACCCTGTTTTATTGAAATGGGGAATCCGCCGGAAACGGTAGGAAGCTCCGGGTAATCGTTTGTCGGGATACCTATAAGCGAAAATTCCGCTTCTGCCGATTTTATTTTGCAGAGATTGTGTTCATCGACATCAATGGAAACAACTTCGGAAGGCAGTCTTCTTAAAATATCGCAGAGAAGGTGTGAGTTGAGTATAATGCTGCCTTCTTTTTCAACGCTGCATTCAATTACCGTGGTTATGCCTACTTCAAGGTCGTAGCCGGTAACCGTAAGTTTTGAGTTTTTTGCCTGAAGGTAAATACCTTCGGTTGCGGGTATGGTGCTTTTAACGGAAACACCTCTCTGGACTATGTTGCAGGCTTCTGCGAATATTGATGTGTTGCATAAAAATTTCATAACGTTACCTCCGTTGAAATTTTGAAAATTTGATTTGAAATAATAAATTATAAACAGTAGAAGCAGTAGTGTGTGTAGAATTGTAAAAATAAGGAAATATCTTTTTATTTTCGGTGTTTTCGGGTTTTTTGCGAATGTAGTTTTGATGTTTGAAAAATGTTCAGAAAAAACTGTTTTTCCGCACTGTTGTTTAATTGTAAAAAACTGTTGTGTCAGGTTGTGTAGAAATGTTTAAAATAAAAGAATATTTTTAACCTTCTCTTTCACTTTTTATTTTTTTCATAATGTCGTAAATGTTGTTTTTGAGTTCGGCATTATCTTCCATTTTACTTTCAATGGCTTCAATTGAATAAATAACGGTAGAGTGTTTTTTACCGCCGAAACAGTTGCCGATTTCTTCGTATGTAAGATTTGTGGTTTCACGCATAACATACATAGCAATCTGTCTTGCATTTGATATTTCGGCTTTTTTTCTGTCTCCTCTTATATCATCGGATGAAACGCCGCTTGTTTTTGCGACTTCATCGATAATATTGTTTATGGTGACTTCTGTGGGCTGTTGGTAGTAAATTACATCCTTTATAACATCGTTTGCCACACCTATGGTTATTTGCCTGCCGGAAAGTGTGTATATAGCATGTATTTTCTGAACAACACCTTCAATCTGACGAACGTTATTTTTGAGTCTTTCCGCGATATATTCGATTACATCGTTTGAAAGGTCCATATTATAATAGTTGTTTGCAGACTGTTTTATGATTTCAATTCTTGTTTCAAGCATGGGCGGCTGTATATCTGCAAGCAGACCCTGAATAAAACGGCTGCGAAGCCTGTCCTCAAGTGCGGCGATATCTCTGGGCGGTCGGTCACTTGTAAGAACGATTTGCTTGTGCTGATTGATAAGTGCCTCGAATGTGTAAAAGAATTCTTCCTGTGCAACGGGTTTCGCACTTATAAACTGAATATCATCAACAAGCAGAACATCGGCACTTCTGTATTTATTATGAAACTCCGCCATATTTTCATGGCTTAAATGTGTGAGCATCTCATTAAAGAAGTTTTCGCCGTTTGTAAACAGAATGTTCAGTTCCGGATGTTTTTGCCTGATTTCAGCCTGTATTGCTTTTAAAAGGTGAGTTTTACCGAGTCCGGATTCGCCGTAGATAAATAACGGGTTGTGAATAGCGCCGGGATTTTCGGTAATTGCTCTTGAAGCCGTATAGGCAAAAGAGTTTGTAGGGCCTACAACGAAATTGGAGAAGGTTGACTCCTTTGTAACAACCGGGTCAACCGCAGCATTGTTGCCTGCACCGTTGGAATTGATAAGCCTGTCCTCCTCGGTTTCGACTATTATTTCAAGTTCTGTGTCAAAGCCCATAACCTTTGCAAAAGCTTCCTTGATGGGTTTTGCGAACCGCGAAAGAATTACACCTTTTTTAAATTCGGTGGAAGTTTTGAGTTGAAACGCATTACCGTTGAGTGCCACAGGCTCCAGGGAATCTATCCAGGTAACTATGACGGTATCGGCAAGAACTGTACGCAGTTCGTCTTTTACTGCATCCCACATCTCTTTTATATTATCCAATCTTTTCACCCCAAAAAATAACATATATGATTTTTAATTATAGTAGTCTACATTCTTATAGATTATATCATATTACATTATATATTTCAATAAATTTCAATTAAAAAACTGACATTTTAAGAGTGAAATGTCAGTTTTTATGTGTTTTTACGGTAAAAATAATACGAAACCGCAAAAAGTGCAATAAAGTCGGTAAAGTAAAAAATTAACAATTACCGTATTGCATTTTAACGGGGTTTATTATAAAATCTTAAATTGGATATGAATACTTGATGAAAAGAGAGATTTATGAATCAGACAGGTAAAAAATGCGCTCTTTGCGGCATAACTTTTAACGAAAATGATGATGTGGTGGTTTGCCCCGAATGCGGCGCACCGCACCACCGCGATTGCTGGAAACAGGCAGGTCACTGTGCGCGTGAGGAATTCCACGGTACCGAAGAAGTCTTTGCCGAGCCTGCGGAGGAATTTTCCGATCAGAGCGAAAACGATATGTTTTTCGGCGACGAGGCAGGCGAAATACCGGAAAACGATGAGCAGAGAGCTGCGCGTGAGGTTATTGACAATATCAATAACAATTCAATGGAAAATATAAGTATCAACGGCATTCCTGCAGATATTTACGAAGCCGCAATAGGTAAAAATCAGCGTTACTATATTCCGCGTTTTATGCTTACCGAAAAAGCCGAAAAAGTAAAAATGTGGAATTTTATGGCGTTTTTAACTCCTATGGCATGGGCATTTTACAGAAAGCTATATAAGCTTGCGGCAATTTTCCTTGCACTGTATTTACTTTTGGGTGCAATGTCGGTACTGCCGTACGCCACCAATGCGGAATTCAACAATGCCGTAAAGGAATGTGTCGAGGAAGATCCGAATTTTCTTATGAATATGACGAACTACTTCAATGACCAATCGGGCAGCAAGCTTACACAAAAGCAGCAAAAGCTTATGGAAACCGCTGAAAAGCTGATGCCGCCGCAATGGTTTGACATAACCGTTTATGCAGGTATGTTCGTGTTGAGAATCGTTTTCGGCTTTTTCGGAACAAAGATATATTTCAACAATCTTACGAAAAAAATCAGAAATGCGGACGGTTCTGCAATGACACGCGATATTTTTAAGGGTTATCTTTACAAAAAATGCGGAACTGCGCCGATATGGATAGCGGTAATTATAGGTTTCTTTGAATTTCGTTATCTTTAATAAAAAGCTTACGCTTGAAAGGATAATTTATGCACACACCTCTGGCGGACAGAATCCGTCCGCAAAGTCTTGACGACATAGTAGGTCAGCAGCACCTTGTAGGTGAGGGAAAGCCCCTGCGCAACATAATAGAAAGCGGCGAGCTGCCGAATATGATATTTTACGGGCCGTCGGGAACGGGCAAAACCACGCTTGCGCGCATAATCGCGCAGAAGACCGACAGAACTCTGCGTAAAATAAACTGCACAACGGGCGGCACGCAGGATATCCGCGACATTGTGAACGAGCTTAACGGCTTTACCGCGCCGAACGGTATACTGCTTTACCTTGATGAAATTCAGTATTTCAATAAAAAGCAGCAGCAGACGCTTTTGGAGTATATTGAGGACGGCTCCATTACTCTTATTGCCTCCACCACCGAAAACCCGTATTTTTACGTTTACAGCGCAATTTTGAGCCGTTCTTCGGTGTTTGAATTCAAGTATGTTACACCCGAGGACGTTATGGGCGCGGTTGAGCGCGGCTTCAGGCTGCTTGCCGATGAAAAAAACGAAGAACTTGAAATTGAAGACGGCGTGTGCCGCCATATCGCTCAATCCTGCGGCGGCGATGTAAGAAAAAGCCTGAATGCCGTTGAACTGTGCTATCTGGGTGCGGCAAAGCCCAAGGAAAACGAAAGCC
>JAZUJG010000120.1:0-1587 GCA_045642645.1 Acutalibacteraceae bacterium
GAAATCCCCTTTGATGACGAGCGCTACTACGAGCTGCTTATGCAGAAAGCGGAAAATTCAAAATACAAAAAGACCGTAAGAGAACAGGTTCAGGAAGATATGAGCGGAACATTCTGAGGAGATACTATGGCACAGTTAAAAATGTATTGGTTACCGGGCACACCTGTTAAAGAGGAAACACTGCCCGAGGGTTATTCTTTTTCAAATTACAAATGCGAAACAGATAAGCTTGAGTGGTGCGAGTGCTGCAAAAACGGCCTTGTTGCCGACACCGCAGACGAAGCCACATTCTATGACAGGATAGCTTCGCTTGAAAATATCAATATTTACGATGATGTTTTCTTCCTCGACTACAACCGTCAGCATATAGCCACCGTTACCACGGTGCTTCATTCAAGCGGCATCGGCGTGGTCGAAATGGTCGGTATGAAGACCGAGTGGCGCGGCAAGGGCCTCGGCAAATACCTTAACTACATAGCGTTAAAGACATTCAGTCAGCGCGATGTTAAATTTGTTGAGCTTACCACCGACGAATGGCGCAAGGGTGCAGTGAAAAGCTACCTCAACGCAGGCTTTTTACCGGTTGAATATGCCCTCGGTATGCAGGACAGGTGGGAAAGAGTGCTCGAAACCTATGGCATAGAAAGTGTGCAGATGGTTTACGAGGACACCACTCCCTTTAAGGTGATTTACCGCAAGAGCAAGGCTCCCAAGGTAAAATTCGGCGTGGTCGGCGCAGGCAGAGGCAGAACAATGATTGACTACTGTCTTAAATTCCACAATGCCGAGCTTGTGGCGATTTGCGAAAATTCGGCGGAGCGCCTTAAAAATGCCGAAAAGGATTTCGGTGACGGCAAAATCGCATTCTACGGCCATTATGACGAATTTCTTAAACACGATATGGACTGCGTGGTGCTTGCAAACTTCGCAAATGCACACGCACCGTTCGCAATAAAAGCACTCAACTGCGGCAAAAATGTGCTGAGCGAGGTGCTGCCCGTTCAGAATCTGAAAGAGGCGGTCGAGCTTATAGAAACGGTTGAAAAAACCGGTCTTACCTACGCATACGCCGAAAATTACTGCTTTATGCCCGCACCCAAAAAGATGCGCGAGCTGTACCGCAAGGGCGTGCTCGGCGATTTTGAATACGGCGAGGGCGAGTATGTTCATAACTGCGAGCCGGGCTGGCACCGCTACACAGGTGCTTCGCCTGACCATTGCCGCAATACTATGAGTGCATTTTATTACTGCACTCACTCAATGGGCCCGCTTATTCACATAACCGGACTTCGCCCCGTAAGCGTTACGGGTACAGAAGTCGCATTCAACAGCCGTATGTTGAGAATGGGCGCCAAGGCAGGTCCCATGGGTATCGAAATGGTAACGCTCGAAAACGGCGCGGTCATTAAAAGCCTGCACGGTGTGGGACCGTCAAAGAATTCTATATGGTATTCGATTTACGGCTCCAAGGGCAGAATGGAACGCGCCCGTGAGGATAGTGAAAACGGCGGAGTGAATACTTTGTATGTTAACTGCGATAAAGCCGAGGGCGACAATCGCTCATATTCCGTGAAGACCTCCACAGAC
>JAZUJG010000121.1:0-1608 GCA_045642645.1 Acutalibacteraceae bacterium
ATAAGACCTATATCGCCCGAGCCGAGAATCACGCATTTTTTTGCGGGCTTTACGCCGAGAATATTGGTAAAATACTGTGCCGTACCCGCGGTAAACACACCCGAGGGGCGTGTGCCGTGAATTGCGACCTGCTTTGCGGTACGCCCGCGGCAGCCCGTGGCAAGCACAATGGCTTTTGAATTAAATGTTTCCACGCCGCTGTTATTGACAACGGTCACATCGAATGTTCCGTCATCCTTTTTAACAAGGCGTGTAACAAATGCAAGGATTTTCGCCTCAATGCCGAGTGCATTGAAATCGTCAACATATCTTTCGGCATATTCGGGACCGGAAAGCTTCTCACCAAAGCGGATAAGCCCGAAGCCGTCATGGATACATTGTTTGAGTATGCCGCCGAGTCTTGCTTCGCGCTCAATAAGCAGCACATTCGCACCGTTTTCTTTGGCACTGATTGCCGCGGCAAGTCCTGCGGGACCGCCGCCTATTACAGTAACATCATAGTTTTTCAATGCGACCACCTCACTTCGTTTTGCCGTAGGTTATGACCGAATTTTCGGAGGATTTTCTCACATCCGAAAGCTCGCTGCCCGTAAATTCTGCAATTATTGAAGTAACAAGCGGCGAACAGAAGCCGCCCTGGCATCTGCCCATTCCGGGGCGCACGCGCTTTTTGATGCCGTCAACCGTAGGCACACAAATCGGCGAGCGAAGCGCATCAAGGATTTCGCCTTTGCTTATTTCTTCGCAGCGGCAGATTATAACTCCGTAGTCGGGATTTTCTTTTATAAGAGCATCTCTTTCGGAGTCGCTCATATCTTTGAGATGCGGTATGGGCTTGCGGCGCGGATTGTAATTTCCATTACGCTCAACCGTCATAGACTTTTTAAGTTCATCCGTAACAAGCTCCTCAATATAGATCGCGACCGCCGGAGCCGTGGTAAGACCGGGTGACTGAATACCCGCGCAATGCACGAGATTTTCAACCGCCCTGCCCTTTTCGAGCACAAAATCCTCCTCAAATGTGGGAGCGCGCACACCGGTAAAATATGTAATAATATCACGTTGCGAAAGCTTCGGCATGGTAACGGTCTGCTTATTGAAAACCGTTTCTATACTTTCGCGGTGAGTCTGAACATTCTCTTTTTCAAAGGTTTCGACCGCATCGGGACCTGCAAGCAGATTGCCGTGAACGGTGTGCAGTATGCCGCCACCCTTGGTATGCGAGGAATTCCCGACGGTAAACTCCTTAACGGATGCTATGGAGTGCATATACGCGCCCGCTTTTCTGTCAAGAATCGAGTTCGTACCGCGGCGCGGATGGATTGAAAAGAATCTGTCACCTGCCATATCGGCTATTGCTTCGCTGAAAACGCCCGCGGCATTCACCACGATTTTCGGGTAAAGTGTACCCCTGTTGGTTTCAACAGAAACGATTTTGCCGTTTTCGGTCTTTATTGAAAGTACCGCGGTATTAAGCGACACCTTTGCGCCGTTCATAACGGCATTTTCCGCATAAGCTATGGTAAGACCGTAGGGGCAGACACAGCCCGAATCGGGATTTGAGATGGCGAATTTGAAATCGCCGTTCAGATTCGGCTCGCGCTTTTT
>JAZUJG010000122.1:0-3798 GCA_045642645.1 Acutalibacteraceae bacterium
GCAGGGTGTTAAACCCTGCTCCTTTTGCAATACTATAAATAATTATGCAGTAAATACGCAAATTACTTGATAAATTTGCATTATTGTGTTAAAATATATATTCGGTAAAATATGTTATTTGAGGGAGATTGTTATGACAAGGCACGAAGCAAGAGAACAGGCGTTTATGGTGATTTTTGAAAAATTATTCAATTCCGAAGAAACCCTGAGTGAAATAATCGAAAAAGCAGAGGAATGCGACCTTATAAAAGTAAACGGCTTTGCGCGTTCGATTTTGAATTCCGTTGAAGAACACAGCGATGAAATTGATGCGCTTATTGAAGCCAATTCAAAGGATTGGTCTGTTGCAAGGCTGCCGCGTGTTTCGTTTGCGGTGCTGCGCCTTGCCGTAGCCGAAATTAAATATAACGATGAAGTGCCTGCCGGTGTTGCCGTAAACGAAGCGGTGGAAATTGCCAAAAAATACGGCACCGCCGAGGATGCTTCATTCATTAACGGCCTCCTAGGTACAGTTGTAAAAGGGGCGTAAGCGTTATGGGCTTATACCTCGGTATAGATACAAGTAACTACACGACCTCCGTCGCCGTTTTCGACGGTAAAAGAATGCTTCAGCAAAAGCGCCTTTTGCCCGTCAAAGAGGGTGAACGCGGTTTAAGACAGAGTGATGCGGTGTTCCACCACACCAAAGCTTACCCCGAACTTGTAAATGAACTTTTTAAAGATATAAATGGCGAAATAACCGCCGTAGGCGCATCAGTTGCCCCCACTACCCAAAAAGGCTCATATATGCCGTGTTTCCTTGTGGGCGAGGGTTTCGGCGCTGCGTTGTGCGATGTTCTCGGTGTGCCGTTCAGTCGCTTTTCGCATCAGCATGGCCATATTGCCGCCGCACTTTATTCGGCAGGTAAAACCGAACTTTTTAATGAGAGCTTTATAGCGTTCCATGTTTCCGGCGGCACGACCGATGCCGTGCTTTGCGAGCCGTCAGAAAACGGCATTTGCGTTACTCCTCTTGCTTCGTCAAATGATTTAAAAGCAGGGCAGGCGATAGACCGCATAGGTGTTAAAATGGGGCTGAAATTTCCCGCAGGTGCAGAACTCGAAAAACTTGCTTTACAATCATCCGAAACATATAAAAACAAAATTAAACTCTATAACGGCGACTGCTCGCTTTCCGGCGTCGAAAACAAGTGTGTGAAAATGCTCGATGACGGCGAAAGCAACGCCGATGTTGCAAAATTCCTGCTCACATATATTGCGGATACAATCAGCACCATGGCGGATGCCGCACTCGAAAAATACGGCAAACTTCCGCTTGTGTTCGCAGGCGGTGTTATGTCCGATAAAATAATTCGCGATATTATAACATCCCGCTTTGAAGCATATTTTGCCGCACCGGAGTATTCGTGTGACAATGCTGCGGGTATTGCTTACTTAACTTACAGAAACAACGAGGGGTGAAAAGATGATTTCGGTTACGCCGAGTGTTTACACCGTAACAGAACTCAACGGCTATTTAAAGTCGCGTCTTGACGGCAACGAAAATCTTTCCGCCATTTTCCTTACGGGTGAAATTTCCAATTTCACCGCATATACAAGCGGTCATCTTTATATGACATTGAAAGATGAAAATGCCGCCATAAAGGCGGTAATGTTCGCGGCGTATGCACAAAGGCTTAAATTCCGTCTTGAAAACGGAATGAAAGTCATAGCTCTCGCATCTGTTACAATGTACCCCAAAACCGGCACAGTACAGGTATATATAAAGGATATACAGCCCGACGGGCTCGGTGCTCTTAACCTTGCTTATGAGCAGTTAAAGGAAAAACTTTCAAAAGAAGGGCTTTTCGATGCTTCACGCAAAAAGCCTTTACCGCGTTTCCCCAAACGCATAGGTGTCGTTACATCCGGCTCGGGTGCCGCAGTGCATGATATCATTACCGTGCTCGGCAGGCGTTATCCCGCGGTGCAGGTTGTTGTAAGACCCACTCAGGTGCAGGGGGACGGTGCGGCGGAGGATATCGTTAAAGCTATCCGTCTTTTTAATACAAAATCCGATATTGATGTGCTCATAGTCGGCAGGGGCGGCGGCTCGATTGAGGATTTGTGGGCATTTAATATGGAAATAGTTGCCCGCGCCGTTGCCGAATCAAAGATACCCGTTATTTCCGCAGTCGGTCACGAAACCGATTTTACGATTTGCGATTTTGCTGCCGATATGCGCGCCCCCACACCGTCTGCGGCGGCAGAGCTCGCAGTTCCCGACAGCCGCGATTTGCGCGATGCTCTCGATATGGCGCGTGACAGAATTTCCTCATTAACCGAAAACAAAATTTTAACGGAGCGCAAAAAACTTGAAATAGCGGCAAAAACACTTGAATTGGCAAGCCCCGTGAAAAAACTCGAGGATGATAAAAAACGCCTTGAATTCGCCGCAGAAAAGCTCAGAACCCTTATGGCTTCGCGTATTGAAAATGAAAATGCACGCTTTGCGGCACTTTGCGGCAAGCTTAATGCGCTAAGTCCGCTGAATGTTATTTCACGCGGTTACGCCGCGGTTTACAGCGGCGGCAGGGTAGTGAGCAAAACAACCGATGTAGCGGTCGGTGATGTGCTTACGGTGAAAATGTGCGACGGCGCTCTCAAAACACAGATAATTGAAATTAACGGTGATTGATATGGATATGAATTACGAAAAATCCTTTGCAAGACTTGAAGAAATAGTTGCCGCGCTCGATAACGGCGGTCTGCCGCTTGAGGAAACTTTGAAGCTTTTTTCCGAGGGTACGCAGCTTATTTCCTCCTGCACCGCATACCTTGACGGCGCGCAGCAGAAAATAACGAAATTACTCGACAACGGTGAAGAAAATGAACAGTAAAATCAAGCTTTTCGATGAACTTGTTGAAAATGAGCTTTACGGTTTCTTTGCCGAAAAACGCGATGAATATAAGCTTGTGTTCGATGCTATGGAATACAGCGTGAAAAACGGCGGCAAGCGTGTGCGCCCGCTTTTGGTGCTGCTTTTCTGCGATGCCTGCGGCGGCGATGTGAAAAACGCCGTTCCGCTTGCGGTCGCGGTGGAGTATATTCACACATATTCGCTTATTCACGATGATTTGCCGTGTATGGATAACGACGATTTCCGCCGCGGCAAACCCTCAAACCACAAGGTCTACGGCGAAGCGAATGCGCTTCTCGCGGGCGACGGTCTGCTTACCGCCGCATTTGAGGTGATAGCAAAGGGTGCCGAAGACGGCAGATATTCTTACGAGGTCGCCTCCAAAGCCACTCTCTGCCTCTCACAGCTTGCGGGCTGCCGCGGAATGATAGGCGGTCAGGTAATCGACCTTGCAAGTGAGGGTAAGCAGATAAGCATCGAAACGCTCACTCTGCTCGATGAACTCAAAACCGCCGCTCTTATAAAAGCGGCTTGCACGCTCGGCTGTATTGCCGCAGGCGCCGGTGAAAAGTACCTTCGCGCAGCCGATACATTTGCATATAACCTCGGCATAGCGTTTCAAATCAAGGATGATATTCTTGATATAGAAAGCTCGCAGGAGGTTCTCGGCAAGCCTACCGGCAGTGATGAGAAAAACCAAAAATCCACATACACCGCACTTCTCGGCGTAGAAAAGTGCAGGCAGTATGTGTATGAACTGACCGAAAAAGCCAACGCGGCTTTAAACACATTTAAAGATAATGAAGCATTAAAGGAGTACGCAGATTTTCTTGCGGACAGAATCAAGTAACAATGGAACACACCTTGCTTGAAAATATAAAATCACCGTCGGATGTTA
>JAZUJG010000123.1:0-9362 GCA_045642645.1 Acutalibacteraceae bacterium
GTCGTAATTGAGGAAGAACCCGCGAACGTGCGCGAATGCGCCCGCGACCTTATTATGATAGTGCAGGAGACCGCCAAGCAGAACAGCATAACGCTCGGGCTTGATATGAGCACCGTTACTGTTGAAAATGTTTACGCCGACACGCTCAGAGTAAATCAGGTAATGCTCAATATTATCGGCAACGCGATAAAATACACAAAGCCCGGCGGAAGCGTGAATTACACAATATTCCAGCTGCCGCAGAACACACCCGAAGAAATCACATTCAAATTCATTGTGGAAGATACCGGCATAGGTATGAGCAAGGAATACTGCGAGCATGTTTTCGAGGCGTTCACCCGCGAAAAGAGCTCGACGGTAAACGGCATTCAGGGTACCGGTCTCGGTATGGCAATCACGAAGCAGCTGCTTGAGCTTATGGGCGGCAACATAAATGTTGAAAGTGAGCTCGGTGTGGGCACAAAGGTTACGGTAACACTTACATTCAGAGTTGCGGAAGAAAAAGCCGCCGACACCGAAGCCGATATGCAAAAAGCCGCAAATCTCAAAATGAGCCTTGAGGGTAAGCGCGTGCTGCTTGTTGAGGATAACGAGCTCAACCGCGAAATCGCAAGAGATATACTTGAAGACGAGGGGCTTATAGTCGACGAAGCCGACGACGGCACCGTAGCAGTAGAAAAAATGGGCAAAGCGCAGCCCGGTGATTACGACTTTGTGCTTATGGATATACAGATGCCGCACATGGACGGCTACAAGGCAACGGAGCTTATACGCCGGCTTGACAACAAAGAGGTTGCCGCCGTACCGATAATTGCAATGACTGCCAACGCCTTTGATGAAGACAAGCAGCGCGCAATGGATGCAGGTATGAACGCCCACATTGCAAAGCCGATAGAAATCGACAAGCTGTTTGAAACAATGAGCGAGTTCGCAAAATAAATAACACCAAACGGCAAAAAACAACTGCCGCATTCAGAACGGAGCGTCCATACGCTTCTTCATCTGAATGCGGCAGCTTTTTTCACACAATTACGGCACTATGCCTGCAAATAACAATCCACTACTTTGTTGAAACACATACTTTTTATGCCTTTGTTCAACAACTTTTCAATCAGCACCTTGTCGGTAATGCAGTTGTTTTCGTAACGTGTAACAATTCCGAATGGTCTTTCCTCGGCATTGTTGCCCTTGACAATAGAAACGGAGGTCGGGTAAATATTGAAGCACACCGTTCCCTCGCCCTCGAAGTCACTGTCAAAATTAACGAATCTGATTTGGGTTTCATCAATATAAATTGTGCGAGCTGTTTTCATAAAAAATCTCTCCTTTCAATTAATGCCATGTAAAAACAGCTATTTTCATTAACTAATTAACTAATCAATGTAAGCCAATCATATCACAGAATACGATTTTTTTAATTCCATTTTCGAATTTTCCATTTTTTGATAGATTAACCGAAAACCTCATATGTTTTTTAGTTAATATATGAAATTTAATGTCCCTATTAGGCTTGTAAAGAAAAACAACGGACTTATCGGGCAGTTATGCCCGATAAGTCCGTACCGACAAAACGGATAAATTATCTTATGATTTTTTCGCCGTCAAATACTATAACACCGCAGCCGTAGCCGGTCTTTTCGCCGGAAAGCAGCCATTGCTTGAATGCACGGCGGAGCTTTGTGTTTTCGGGGTATTCTTCAACGGGCGAATCGGAATATTTACCGAACACACGCCACGCATCGCCGAAATTATCCTTTGCGGCATACTCGAAAAGCTCAAAATCGCTCTGGAATTTAAGTATATTGGACTCTTTGGGCAGAAACTCTTTATACCTCGGGTAAAGGAGCCACGAGCCGCATTTCAAAATGAGGTAGCCCTCGGGCGTTCTCCGGTCGGCAAAAAATTCGTAAGCCTTTTTATAGGAGTCAAGGCGAACATCATCGGTAAGCGAAATGCCCGATGACGGAATGTGGAAATTCACGCATTTCTGTCCTTTTTTGATTTTAATGCCTGCGCTTGTGGTGAAATCCTTGGGGAATCTGTCATATTCATACTGGAATCTGCCAAGAGCAAATCTGTTCATTCTGAAAAAGCCGTCATTCCAGCCTGCAACGAATGTGCCGGGCACTTCCTCGCACTCCATACATTCAAGCAGCTTGCACCTGAAATCGTCGCAGCCTGCCCAGAAAAGCTCATCGCTGACACCCTTGCGGGCATATCTTTTATGCAGAAGCTCGGCGCAAACCATAATAAACACCATATCGAGTGTATATTTATTTATGCCGTTTGCCTCGGCAAGAGCCTCAACCTCAGGGATGAATTTGCCGCCGAGATTATGGGCGTACGGGAACATATAACCCTTGCGGATTTTTTCAAATTCCGCACCGAGAGCTTTATCGGAATCAAGGCGCTGCGCGACCTCATCAAAAACCTTTACGGCTTCCTCGGGGAAATTGCACTTTTTTTCAAGCTCTTTGAAATGCTCTGAATAATAAACCATTTTCATATAAAAAACTCCTTTCGGATTTATGAATACATTTTACTGCATCAGTTTTTAAGGCTGTTGAGCGGCGCGGGTATTCTGCCGCCGCGGTTGATGAATGCCGACGGGTCGGTTTCGTGCACGGGCATTACCGGTGCAGTGCCGAGAAGTCCGCCGAGTTCTATGGAATCGCCCACGCCTTTGCCGGGTGCGGGTATAATTCTCACGGCGGTGGTCTTGTTGTTTATCATACCGATTGCCGCTTCATCGGCAATAATTGCAGAAATGGTTTCGGCGGTAGTTGCTTCGGGTACGGCTATCATATCAAGCCCGACGGAGCAAACGCAGGTCATAGCCTCCAATTTATCTATGGTAAGTACGCCGCTGCGGGCAGCCGCTATCATACCCTCATCCTCGGAAACGGGAATGAATGCACCGGAAAGTCCGCCAACGCTTGACGAAGCCATAACGCCGCCCTTTTTGACCGCATCGTTGGGCAGCGCGAGTGCCGCAGTCGTGCCGTGGCCGCCGCAGACACCAACGCCCATTTCTTCAAGAATACGGGCAACGGAATCGCCCACCGCGGGAGTGGGAGCAAGGCTCAAATCGACTATGCCGAACTGCGCGTTAAGGCGCTTTGAAGCCTCGGTCGCCACGAGCTGACCCATACGGGTGATTTTGAATGCCGTCTTTTTAACGGTTTCGGCAACAACATCAATGGGTGCGCCCTTGACCTTCTGCAGGGCGTTGTAAACAACACCGGGGCCGGAAACACCGACATTTATTGCGCACTCCGCCTCGCCTACGCCGTGGAACGCGCCCGCCATAAAGGGATTATCCTCCACGGCGTTGCAGAACACCACGAGCTTTGCACAGCCCAAGCCGTCGCTTGCGCGGGTGAGGTCGGCGGTCTTCTTCACGGTTTCGCCCATAAGGCGCACGGCATCCATATTTATGCCGGCGCGCGTAGAGCCGATATTGACGGATGAGCAGACAATATCGGTTGCAGCGAGTGCCGACGGAATGGAATCTATAAGTATTTTATCGCCGGCGGTCATACCCTTCTGCACAAGTGCGCTGAAGCCGCCTATGAAATTCACGCCGCAGGTCTTTGCCGCCCTGTCGAGAGCCTCGGCAAAAACGGTGTAATCATTCGTATCGCTCGCCTGCGCCACAAGCGCGATAGGCGTAACGGATATGCGCTTATTTATAATGGGTATGCCCATTTCGCGCTCGATATCTTCGCCGGTTTTAACAAGGTTTTCGGCATAGCGGGTGATTTTATCGTAAACATTCTGTGCCGCGACCTTTGCATCGGGGTGCGCGCACGAACCGAGTGAAATTCCCATTGTAACCGTTCTTATATCAAGGTGCTGGGAATCAATCATATCAATAGTTTCCAGAATTTCGTTCTGGTCAACGCCGAAGCTGAAACGACTCATAGAAACACCCCTTAAATTCTGTGCATGGCGTCGAAAATATCTTCGCGCTGAATTCTTATGCTCACACCGAGGCGCTCGCCCTCTTTATTGAGCACATCAACGATTTCGGTGTAGTCCACCGAGGCGTTTGCAATATCCACAAGCATATTCATTGTGAAAATATCGCGCAGAATGGTCTGCGAAATATCAAGCACGTTCACATTGATGCCCGCAAGCGCAACGCATATACCCGCGATAATTCCCACGCGGTCCTTGCCGATAACAGTAATTACAGCATTCATAATAACCCCTCCGAGATAAATATAACGATATAATAACACATATTTCCGATTGATACAATAATAAAATGAAGTTTTCGGTTTTCAGTTTTCAGTTTTCAGATTTTTCGAATACGAAAAATTGCAGCAAAAGAGGTCGGAACCTTGAGCATCTGCTCTTAATTCTGACCTCTTAATTCTTAATTCACTTTATGCGCCGAGTGCCCTGTTGACAACATTCTGGTAAGATGCTGCATCAATTTCGGTGTCGGCTGAATTGTTTGCCGCATAAGCCTGCGCGGCAGAAAGTTCACCATGACCGTGCAATGCACGCTCTGCAAGCACCGCATCAAGCACATCGCACACGCTGTCGCCGTCAAGGTCGCCGTTGACGATTAATGTGTATTCTTTTGCTTCTCCGCCATTTTCGCTCACGCTTATTACGGTACCCGTACCAAGACACTTATTCGCACTGCCTACGGTGGTAACTGCCGTTGTCTGCGGGAACAGAAGCAGCCTTGTAATATCGATTTCACCTAAAACATCTGTAAATATAAGTTTATTGTCATAATCAATTCGAGAATTTTCAGTTTCTCCTATACCAAGAATTACAAAATCAATACCGTTTTCAACTGCATATTCGTGCGCATAACTGTTACGGAAACAATAAATCGCAAAATCCTCTGCGCAGCCGTAAAACGGAATATCGCCTATTGCGGTTACACTTGCGGGAATAATCGCTTTTTTGAGATTTGAACAATTAAGGAATGCAAGGCTTCCGATTTCAGAAACGCCGTTTTTAATATCGACCTCGGTAATATCTGCATTTGCTTTGATTGCGGCAATACCTATTGATTCAACAGCCTTACCTGCAATTTCAGCGGGAATCACAACTTTTACCGGTGTACCGACATAGGCTGTGATTTTTAAGTTATTCTCATCAAGGCTCTCAAATTCGAAATTACATTCGCCGCAGGTTTCAGAATAAGTTGCTTCACCTTTTTTAACATCGCCGCAGTATGTACATTCAAGCACCTCATAATGCGGGTGAGCATCTTCTGTTGCCAGACAAACATAATTATGCCCCGTTGCCTGTATTATTCCGTTTTCCGTCGCTTCGCAGACAGAGCAGATTCTGTGCTTTGTGCCGTCGGTCTCGCAATCGGGGTCGGTGTCGGTTATCCATTCGCCGTAGCTGTGACCGAGAGCTTCTATAACTTCGGTATCGACTTTATTAGCGCAGTTAAGGCAGTAAGCAACTTTCAAGCCCTTTTCCGTGCAGCTTGCTTTCTTTTCAACAGTCCAGAAAACATTCAGGTGTCCTGTCGGCGCGATTTTGCCGTACTCAATTTCAGGGCAAACAGAACATACTCTGTGCTTTGTTCCTTCGGTTTCGCAGCCGGGCTTTGTGTCGGTTATCCATTCGCCATAGCTGTGACCTGTGGGCTCAACCTCGGTGATATCTGCAACGCTTTCACATCTTGAACAATGGTGTGACTTGCTGCCCGTGGTTTCGCAGCCGGGCTTGATGTCAAATGTCCACTCCTCCGAATAATCGTGCCCTAATGCATCTATCGTTCCGTTCTCGGTCGCTTCGCAGACGGAGCAGATTCTGTGCTTTGTGCCGCCGGTTTCGCAAGCCGGGTCAGTGTCGGTTATCCATTCGCCGAAATTGTGAATGGGTCTGTATTCCTTATTGCCGCAAGCAGCGCAAACTCTGTACTCATTGCCATCTGAATCCACCGTCGGTTCACTCTCTTTTACCCAATCGGCATAGTTATGACCGTCACACTGCAAACCTACAGTTATTTTCCCCGTTTCTTTTGTATCACAGTATTTCAAGGCAAGATAATACAACGTTCCCGCCTTAAAGCTGTATGTCATTGAAAAATTATTGTCTTCACCGCTGTTGTTATCGGATTTTACAGAAGTGAATGAAGAATTGCAAATATAGCCGTAGGTATCGCTGCACCCCTCGGAAGCAAAGCAATAGTTACCGCTGACCGTCGGAATGAATGAAATATATACCGTATCACCCGGCAGAATATTTATGTCTTTACTTTCGCCGACATTCAATGAGGATTTTACAGATGTAACTTTTCTTGAACCTAATGCATCCTTTACTCTACTTGTTATTATACCGCAATAAACGGTCATTGAGCTGCTGCAACCATAGAAGGCATTCATACCTACGCTCGTCATGCTGTCGGGAATGGTTACCGAGGCAAGGCTACTGCAACCGTAGATGGCATTGCTGCCTACGCTCGTTACGCTGTCCGGTATGGTTACCGAGGTAAGGCTACTGCAATTCTTGAAAGCATACATACCTATGCTAACTACGCTGTCCGGTATGGTTACCGAGGCAAGGCTACTGCAACAGTTGAAAGTATAAGCAGCAATACATTTCGTTCCGTCTTTAATGTAGCATGCACCGGAGAGCGATGTTTCGGCTTGAATAAGGCATTTGCCTATATACAGCACACCGTTTTCCCAATTTGCCGTATTATTGTGATAAGCTGTACCGTAGAAAGCATAAGTGCCTACGCTCGTTACGCTGTCAGGTATCGTTACCGATGTAAGGCTGGTGCAATTATAGAAAGCATAATCGCTTATGCTCGTTACACTGTCGGGTATCGTTACCGATGTAAGGCTGCTGCAATCCCTGAAAGCATCCTCAGCAATACATATCGTTCCGTCTTTAATTGTGTAAGCGCCAGATAATGTGTTTTCGGCTTTTATAAGATATTTACCCATATACTGCACACCGTTTTCCCAGTGCGCCGTATTATTATAATATGGCGTATTGCTAAAAGCGCCTTTGCCCAAATACGTTACACTGTCAGGCATTGTCACGGTTTCAAGTTTGCTGCAATTCATAAAAGCACACCAACCTATTCTCGTTACGCTGTCAGGTATAGTTACAGATGTAAGGCCGGAACAGCCTGAGAAAGCAGAATCTGAAATGTACGTTACGCTGTCAGGTATTATTACAGATGTAAGGCCGGAACAGCCTGAGAAAGCCGTACTCCCTATTCCTGTTACAGGCTTGCCGTTGTATGTTGACGGTATGGTAAGCTCGCCGCTTGCATATTCGCTGCAATCCGAAACATAGTAAAGCGCACCGTCGTTGCTTAATGAAAATGACAAATAGCCCATGGTTGCAGCACTTGATTTTACAGTCAAAAAGCTGAAATCCCAACCCTGCAAATACTCCGATATGCCGCTTAACGGCACCGCGGCAAATATTAACGCAAACGCAAGTATAACAGATAACACCTTTTTCATCTTTTTCTGTTCCCCTTTTTTTCTAATTTATTTTTCATTTCTTCAAATTGCTCATAAATTGAATTACGGTGTTTATATTCTCTTTTCTTTTGAATTAACGGCTGCAACGAATAATACTTTTCGACAATAAACGGACCACCCATATCCCAAACGACGTCAATATCAAAGATATTATTATTGACACAGGTTGCAAACTGTTCCATATCACATAAATATTCAACGGTTTTGTTATATTTTTTATTTTTCTTCAAGTAATTCTTGTTTTTTGTGTAAAGACAAGCCATTTTTCTAATTTGACGCTCATCGATTTCACATTCAAAGTCATAATGCTTTTCTTTAAAGTTGTTATAAGCATCATAAGTATCTTTCTTTTTCCGTATTTTTTCGTTGAAAACTATTGCGCCCGCCGCTATTGCCGCACTTGCAAATGTACCTATTGCAGATATACACTCCAAAATATCATTATTAATAACAACACGGATCGGCAATTTTACGACAAAATTTACAAGTGATAAAACGAACAAAAGCATCAACCAAAACCAAGATTGTCTATAAAACCTCATAATCTTCTCCAAAAGCAAAATAACAAACTTTCACATTGTATTTTACTCAATCTTTGAGTATTTGTCAATACTCAATATCTGAGTAGGTTAAACTATAAACGGTGATGATTATGGATTATATTGACCGTTTGATTGCATACAGAATCGACAATGATTTTACCCAAACCGATATTGCGAAAATCCTCAGCAAATCGCAGCAGGGCTATGACCATATTGAGAAACGCCGCGCGAAACTCAGCATTGAGGATTTTATGAAGCTGTGTGAATTTTACAATATAAGCCCCGATTACTTTCTCGGTTATATTACGGAAAAAATGCCGTTGAAAAGCGATATTGAAAACCCGCGCTGATTTATGAAATCAACGCGGGTTGCCTTTTGCCCGAAATCGCAGATTTGCGGGCAAACCGGGCGGCACAGTGTGCCGCGCCGTACCGATTGTTATAGTTTTCGCATTGAAAAACCGGAACGGTTAAACATAAAAACAACGCGGCTTATGAAAAACCGCGTTGTTTAATAAAATTCTGAAATTCGAAAACCGAAAACCCGTCAAAAACTTATCTCGTAAGTGCTTCGAAGATTATGCGGAAAATGTGCAGGCTGCCGATGAACTTAACGATGCTGTCCGGGATGGCGCTTGCAAGGAAGCCGAAGTCGAAGAAGCTGCGATTGATGTTTGCTTCGGGAGCTTCGCTGTAATCGAGAACGAACGGCTCAACATAAACTATGCCGCCCTCGCCGAATATTTCGGCGCGAACATAAGCGCCGATTTCGTCGCTGTAATCGTCAAGGTCAATGGTATTGCCGTAAGCGATGGTCTTGCCGTTTGCAATCCAGCGGATGCAGAGTGCATCGGTTGCCGCGATGGTGATTGTATCAGCCGCATCGTCAACCTTTACGGAGTTGACAACGGGAGCATCCACGTCAAACGGAGCCTCGTATTTGAACTTGGGGTTCTCTGCCTGCGCATCAAGGATGATGCCGCCGACATCAACCGCATCGGGATTGGAGCTGTTTACGCAATAATTTGCAATATCGGTAAGCTCCTCGGGATTGCCGAGATATTTGCTGCAGCCGAAGAATGCGCCGGTTTCAAGGCTCTGCCTGAAAGCAGCAACGGTAAGCTCGGGCATAACAGCCTCAACATAGCCGGAGTAAATGATGCCCTGGTTATGTGAGTCGCTTGTGCATATACCGAGAACATTTCTGCCCGCAGGGGTAAGATTCATAAGCAGAATATCCCAGAGCTTTCTGTCGTAACGGGTTCTGGAATCGCCCTTGCTGTTCATATCGATACCGATGCAGCTCGGGTAATTTGCAAGCAGGTTTGTGAAT
>JAZUJG010000124.1:0-1811 GCA_045642645.1 Acutalibacteraceae bacterium
ATGCCGATTTCGCCAAAGTCTCCGGACACCGTAAAAATTATATAATTGACCGCAGCACCCAAAACAAAGAGTGTTTGTGTGTACCGCTTTTGCTGCTTATGGGTTTTGAATGCAAACACACCCAAAACCGCAAGCAGCACGAATGAAATTATGTTGCAGAGAACAAATGAAGTATTTATCGACAGTGAATTGAAGCCGTCAATACCTATAATATGCCACCAGCTGACCATAACCGCACTTACGGTAAACGGTGCTGCGGCATCAAGCAGGAACACCGCGGGCAAGGTCAGCAGCACATCGGCAAGGAACAGATTGCCGAAGCCGAAATCCACCGAATATATGGAGTTTACAAGCGCGTTGGTTGCGATTACGCCCGCAATCCACACAATGCCCGCGCTTTCGCGCAGCAGCACGCTTTTCTTTTTGGAAAATGCCGCAAACAGACCGAAGCCCGCGCCCGCGGCAAGCGGCAGGAATGCAAGTATATTTTTAAGAAGCTCCGCCACCCTCTGCCAGAAATCAAAGAATATTATTATAACGCCTGCGGTCAGCAGCAGCGTACCGATTACCGAAAGAATTACGGTCAGCATCTTTTTGCTGCGCTGCCTGCCGTCATCTTCAAGCCCCACATTGCGCTTTTTACCGTATATGAGCGCCTCAATATCTGTGCCGAGTGCCTCGGAGAGTGCTTCGAGCATATCGATGTCGGGCTGCGTTCTGCCGTTTTCCCAGCTTGAAATCGTCTGCCGTGTAACACTGAGCTTTTCGGCAAGCGCATCCTGCGTCATATTATTTTCGGTGCGAAATGTCTTTATGTTTTTTGCGATTTTCGCCATAAGCACACCTTCCTTTCAATTTGATTATAACAGAATCAAGCGAAAAGTCACGCTATGAACTGTTGCATTGCATATTTTCAATATAAAAATATATTCTTTCTGCGCTTTGCAATTAAATTATAGCAAAAACTCCTTTTTTATGCAAAAAATGTAATATTTGTACCGATTTTTGTAATTTTCGGTAAAACGAAAACCGCCTGACCGGCGGTTTTAGAATTTCATTATTTATGGGCTTCAAGGCGGTTGATGGGTGTCCCCATAGATGAAAATCTGCGTTCATATTCCGTCATAACATTGCCGTCGTTATATTCGGAATTGTGCAGGTCGAATGTAACCTTTTCGGTAGTCCAGCCTGCCTCGCGGAATTCCTCGAGCGAAAAGTCGAAAAGCCCGCGGTTGTCGGTCTTAAAGTGTATCTGCCCGCCCTCCACGAGAATTTTCTCGTAAATCGCAAGGAAATCGCGGTATGTAAGGCGGCGCTTATAGTGTCGCGCCTTGGGCCACGGGTCCGAAAAATTAAGGTAGATGCGGTCAACGGTGTGCTCATTGAAAATTTCCGCAAGGTTTTTTGCATCGGCGCAGCAGACCTTTACATTTGCAAGCCCCGCATCGCGCACTTTTTCGGCGGCTGTAACAAGCACATCGCTCACGCGCTCTATTGCAAGGAAATTCACATCCGGCTCTTTGGCGGCGGTGCCGACTATAAAGTCGCCCTTGCCGCAGCCTATTTCAATGCGCACGGGCGCATCTGCGGTGAAAAGATTTGCGGGATTGCCGTTTGCGGCGGCAATATCATCAATAACGATATCGGCGCAGGCTTCGAGCCTTTCGGCGCCGTGTTTTTTCCTTTTAACTCTCATAATCATCACCCGAAAAATTATGGTTTTATTATAAATATGTATAAGAATTTTGTCAACGCATTTTTAAAGTATTGAAATACAGAATATAAATCGGTATAATGTAAGTATCAAACGA
>JAZUJG010000125.1:0-5405 GCA_045642645.1 Acutalibacteraceae bacterium
CACGAAAAAATCCGTGACAGAATCATAGAGGATAACAGCGCAATCCGCGATTTGCTTGCCGAAAGCATCAAAGAGCGCAAAGCGCAGACCGAGCAGAAAGCACAGATAACCGAACAGGTAAAAGCACTTATGCAGCAGACCGCGACCGCAGATGACGGCAGCACCAAAACAGAGGAATTCTACTACGGCATAATGGACGGTATGCTGGGAAAAGACGGCGAAATCGAAAATAACGAAGCCCTCGCCGGAATGGCTGACAGACTGCAGGATGTTATGAAAGACCTCAGGAATATGAAAGAGAGAACGGACATCTATGACCCCAACAAGCTGAGTGTCAACGTTCTGAGGAAACTGAACACCCTCTCCAACGAGCTGACTCTGGAAGCGGTTGCACAAAACAGCGATGCCGCCCTGCAGAAGATTGCATTCGTCAACAGGCTCACCGATGCCGTAAAGGGATGGCGTGCCGCTCCCGAGGGCAAGCGCATATCACCGCTCGAATACGAGTTACAAAACCAAGCACCGCAGTATGTAAGTTCTTCACAGACAGGTGAAATCTCTCTGAACGATCTTATCGGGCGTGTTCCGGATTTGTCGGGAAGATCCTCGCATTTCTATAAAGATATGCTGAGTGCAATCAAAAATCATGGCGACCTGTCAGCGTTAAAAAAGAACTCCGACAAGCTCAAAGCCTGCGAAGCGCTCGCGGCGGCGGCAGAGGGTTACCTTAAGCACAAAGCTCCGTACGGCTCCGTAAAAGGTCTTACCCTGAAAGAAAAAGGCAGGGTGCTGTTCGCCAAAAATCTGAAGAAATTCGCCAAAAAAGCTAAAGAAGCTATAATAACCAAGGCTGCGGAAGCAAAAAAAGAGAAAAACAATTACATCTCTATGTCGAATTTCCACGCAAAATGCGACAACCTTGTTGAAAAGTATAACCGACTCAACGCAATCGAAAATAAAACCCCCGAGCAGCAGCAAGCCGCCGAAGCAATCAAAAATGAGATTATGAATCCGGATAAGGCTCAGTTGAATTTTGCCGAAGAATACAGGAATATTCTTAAAATATCCGACTCATACCCCAAAGATCACGATATGCAGGCAGCCTGCGCAACCATGCTTGCTGGCAGCGTTTCCGCTTATATGGACATTTACTTTAAGCTTCATAACGAAAGCGCCGAAGCACCTGCGGCAGATAAATTCGCCGCACTCGGCATCACTGCCGACGAGAGCAAAAAAGCCGCCGATATAAGCAAAATCGGCAAAAAAGTTATGGATGACTACACCAAGCAGAAGCAGCCGGACAACGCTACAAAGACGGTTGAACCCGTCAATGCGGAAAAAACAGTTGCCGCCGCGGCGGGCGTGTAAATTGATTCGGTCGCCGTTGAGCTCCCGAAACGCCTAAAAACTTAATATGTTACCATAAAAGTCACCACCGTTACATAACCGAAAAATGTAACGGTGGTGTTTTTTAACTGTGTCCATATATCCGCCTGCGGCGGATGAGTATTCTTTCGCGCAAGTACATATCGCGGCGAACAAGCTTTACCGCGGATTCTATGGAATGGGGCAATGAGATTAAAACTGTCGGTATCAGTAAAATATGACTTTTTATCATTTATCACAGCCCGTTATAGTGATACACAAGCGGAACGATCAATTCACGCTGTTTTGAAAGCGGATCGTTTTCGACACCTGCCGTGCCATCGTCATTGTACATCATCGTCTCTCGTTTTTCCAACGAATACACAGGCCATTCGATTCCGCCATAGCTCGGGTCGACACTCACGGCAAAACTCGTCCACGCACCGCAAACCTGATCGGCAAGCTCGTGGACGACAGGACCGGAAACCAGTTCCTGTTCCTCTTCGAAATTGTGAAATACATACGGAAGCTCACACGCGTGGCTTGCACCGATCCAGTCGTATCGAGTGTTCTTCTTTGCGAAGTAATACATATATGTCTTTCCCGTTCCGCCCGCCTTGATATGGTTTTCTGCGAGCTTGATCGCGGGAGAACGAAATGCCGATTCTGTCATCAGAGCGGTTTTCTGCCAGAATTCCTCCTTGTCGGAATGAAGCGCCATGAATTCTCTGATGTTTTCCTGTTCTTCTTCGGTACATTTACCGATAAAACGGTCGATACTGTTGTTTAACATATATTCGGAAAAAGCATTCTTCGTTTTCTCCGAAAGCACATGGCCTTCTTCCTCCACGGACGGATCGAACAGATCGAAGATGAAGTAATTGTATTCGTCTGCTACCGTTCCGAGCATCAGATCGACATCCTTTCCCGCTCCGTCCAGTACGGCCTGATACGGGTCTTCCGGAATGATGCTGTCCTCTCCGCGCAGCGGGGCGTAGTTGAAATAAGCAAGTGATTCGCCGTTGCTTTCGTCGATATAGATCTCATATAGTTCTTTCTCAGAGAGCTTCATAAGATCATCCATACTCTTTGCGCCCGCTTTTTTGAGAAGCAGGTTCGCCGCATCGTATCGGGCAAAATTCTCATGCGTATAGGTAAAATTCATGCCGCCGCTCTGTGCAATTGCGTGATGAAAAAGCCCTTCCGTTCCTTCTGCCGTGAGAAGTGCGCAAACAGAACCCGCGCCCGCCGATTCGCCGAAGATTGTGACATTGTCGGGGTCTCCGCCGAAGCCTTCTATATTTTGCTGAATCCATTTCAAAGCTTCAATCTGATCAAGAAGACCGTTGTAGCCGGCGGTCGGGAACGCCTCTCCGCCTTCAATGCCGGTAAAATCCATAAAACCCAAAGGTCCAAGCCGGTAGTTCGCGTTTACCACAACGATGTCGGGGTGTTCTTCGACTATATACTGACCGCTGTACAGCGAATCAACAGCGCTGCCGTAGGAATAGGCGCCGCCGTGTATCCAGAACATGACGGGCTTCTTACTGCCGGTATCACCCGTCGTCCAGATATTCAGCGTAAGGCAGTCCTCGCTCATATTCTCCGGTTCCCAGCTGATCGGTTCGGAAGAAGCATACGGCTGATACGCTATTTTGCCGTAAGCGGTCGCGTCAAAGGTCTCGCTGCTTGCATCCACACTCTGCGGCGCCTTCCAGCGAAGCTCTCCGACGGGCGACTTCGCAAAAGGAATGCCCTTAAAGGACTGCACACCGTTTTTCTCGGAACCCACAAAGGTGCCGTTATAGCACTTGACCGCGGGGGCATCTGCCTTCTTTTCCGCGCAGGCGGTAAAAATGACCGCGATCAATCCGAATGCAAGTATTGCCGCGAACAGTCTTGTCGTTTTTTTCATATCTTTTGCTCCCTTACTTTATACATTGCTTAAAGCTTATGAAGCTCTTTGATTTTAAGCCCTTTCCGAATGCTTTACTTGTCGGCTTTTGCTATCAGCACTACCGCCTCAACCGTCTTTTTATTGTTCTAACTCAAGTCTTGATTCAGCTTTTGTTGGGACAACAGAACAACGGTCTCCACGTGACTTGTGTACGGGAACATGTCCACGGGTTGAATTTTCTTTACCGCGTAGCCGTTTTTGGTGAGGTAATATAGATCTCTCTGCTGTGTTTCGGGATTGCAGGAAATGTAAACCACCTTTTCGGGCGCGAGCTTTAGAAGTGATGAAAGGAATTTTTTGTCACTGCCGGCGCGCGGCGGGTCCATAAACACCACATCGCACTTTTCGCCCTGCTCGCTCATTGCAAGCATAAATTCGCCCGCATCGGCGCATATAAACTCGGCATTTTCCGTGCCGTTGAGCTTGGCGTTGATTTTTGCATCACTTACCGCGTCGGGATTAAGCTCGGCGCCTATGACCTCCGCCGCGCCGTTTGCCGCTGCCACAAGACCTATTGTGCCTATGCCGCAGTAGGCATCTATTACTCTCTCTTTGCCGGTAAGTCCTGCGAATTTTACCGCAGTACCGTAAAGGAATTCGGTCTGCACCGGGTTTATCTGGTAAAAGGATTTTGCCGAAATTCTGAAACGGCAGCCGCAGAGAACATCCTCAATACAGCCCTTGCCGTAAAGAATTTCCTCGCGCTCGCCCAGCACCATACTTGTGTATTTATTGTTTATATTCTGTATGACCGTGGTAATTTCGGGGTGAAGCCTCAAAAGCTCTTTTACAAAATTGCGCTTTGAGGGAAAAACGCCCGTACCCGTAACAAGCACCACCATAATTTCATTTGTGGCAAAGCCGCGCTTAACAAGCACGTGGCGCAGAAAGCCCGCGCCGATTTTTTCGTTATACACGCCGAGCTTAAAGCTTTTTACAAGCCTGCGAACAGTTACGATTATTTCATCTGCCTTTTCATCTTCCAAAAGGCAGGAATCCACTTTAACAATATTGTGTGTGCTCGACTGATACACGCCGCTTATTATTTCGCCGCCGCGCGTAGTGCCGAACGCCGCCTGCACCTTGTTGCGGTAATGAAACGGGTTTGCCATACCCTTGACGGGCAGAACACGGTGAAAGCCGCCGAGCAGCTTATTCACCTTTGCCTGCTTGAAACGCAGCTGCTCGGGGTAGCTCATATTCATAAGCTGGCATCCGCCGCATTTGCGCGAAACGGGGCATATTCTTGCAGAATTTATATCGCGTTTTTCCATAACTCAATCCCCAAAAACAATAATTCTCACTAATTATATCAACCGCTCACAAAAAAGTCAACGCGATTTTCCCCATATTGACAAAACAACAAATTTGTGTTAAATTGTACCAAACGGAACAAATAGGTGATTATTTTGAAGAATTCCACAAAAAAAGCATTATTAAACTCGCCGTTGTTTCAACACACGGGGCAACGCGCCGCCGAACTGCTTGAATGCGAAGGAATTACCGAGTGCGATTTCAAAAAAGGCGACATTATATTTGATGAAAACGACTTTTCGCGCTCGCTCGGCATAATCGTGCGCGGCAGCGCCACGGTTGAAAAGGTGTGCCCCGGTAAGCGTATTATTATGAGCACGCTCGAAAAAAGCTCGATTTTCGGTATGCCCACCCTTTTCGGCAGGGGCGAAAAATTCCCCACGGTAATAACCGCCGAAAAGGACTGCACCGCGGTATTTTTGAGTAAAGAGTGGGTTACGGCGGCATTCGCCGCAGAGCCGCAGATAACCGAAAATTATATCGCTTTGCTTTCGGATAAAATCCGCTTTCTTACCGATAAAATCGACTCGCTTTCGGCAAAGCGCGGCACATCTAAACTGTATGCATATATCCTTGATGAATACGAAAAACACGGCGAAAACGGCGTTGTTACGCTGCAATACAATATGAGCGAGCTTTCGCGAGTGCTCGGAATAGGCAGAACCACACTCTACCGCGAGCTTGACGGGCTTGTAAATGAAAATATTATTACTAAGAAAGGTAAAACTATAATCCTGAGGTGACCTGTGTGAAAAAGAAAATCATTTTA
>JAZUJG010000126.1:0-6457 GCA_045642645.1 Acutalibacteraceae bacterium
TTCCGCAGATGCTTGAAAGGATTAACGCTTCAAAATGATTGGTACGCAGTTTTTGCCCGTTTGCGCCGCGGATGTTGCCGAGCGCGGCTGGGCAGAGGTCGATTTTGTATATGTGTGCGGCGACGCGTACGTTGACCACCCGTCATTCGGCGCGGCAATAATCACGCGCGTGCTTGAAGCGGAGGGCTTCAATGTGGCGTTTCTCGCTCAGCCGGATTTCCGTTCGGCTGACGATTTTACGCGCTTCAGCAAGCCGCGGCTCGGTTTTCTCGTTTCGGCGGGCAATATAGATTCCATGGTCGCGCATTACACCGTTTCCAAGCACCGCCGCAATTACGATTACTATTCGCCCGGCGGCAAAACGGGACTTCGCCCCGACAGAGCCGTAGATACATATTGCCGCCTTATACGCGAGGCGTACCCCGA
Organism: Acutalibacteraceae bacterium; assembly: GCA_045642645.1. Classification (GTDB taxonomy): domain Bacteria; phylum Bacillota; class Clostridia; order Oscillospirales; family Acutalibacteraceae; genus DTU089. The sequence goes on from JAZUJG010000126.1 coordinate 427, forward strand.
TTCGCCGATTATCATTGGCGGGCTTGAAGCATCGCTGCGCCGTTTTGCCCATTACGATTACTGGGCGAATAAAATGGTGAAAAGCGTGCTTGTTTCATCCGGTGCGGATATTCTCACCTACGGTATGGGCGAAAATATTATCAGAAGAATAGCGGCTCTGCTCGACAAGGGCGTGCCCGTGAATAAAATCCGCGATGTGCGCGGCACGGTTTTTCTCGCAAAGCGCGGCGATAAAATTCATTACCCCGTCGGTGCGGAGTGGGATTTTTCAAAAATCAGCACCGATAAGCGCGCCTACGCCGAGGCGTTTGCCACACAGTATAAAAATCAGGACAGCTGTTACGGCAAGGCGCTTGCGGAATATTACGGTGATTTGATGCTTGTGCAGAATCCGCCGATGCCGCCGCTTGAACGCGCCGAGCTTGACAAGGTGTATTCACTGCCGTTTATGCGCACATACCACCCCATGTATGAAAAAGACGGCGGCGTGCCCGCCATAAACGAGGTGCGCTTTTCCATAACTCACAACCGCGGATGCTTCGGCGGCTGCAACTTCTGCGCACTCGCGTTCCACCAGGGCAGGAGCGTGCGCTCGCGCAGTATTGAAAATGTGGTGGATGAGGCAAAGCTCCTTACAACTCTGCCCGATTTCAAGGGCTATATAAACGATGTGGGCGGCCCCACGGCGAATTTCAGAAAGCCCGCCTGCGAAAAGCAGCTTAAAAGCGGCGTTTGCGCCGACAGAAAATGCCTTTCGCCCGAGCCGTGCAAAAATCTGAAAGCCGACCACTCGGAATATGTGGAGCTGCTCGAAAGAATCGAGGAGCTGCCGAAAATCAAAAAGGTGTTTATACGTTCCGGTATCCGTTATGATTATTTAATGGCGGACAGAACGCCCTCCGGCAGCGCATTTTTCAAAAAGCTTGTGCGCGACCATGTGAGCGGTCAGCTTAAAGTTGCGCCGGAGCACTGCTCGCAGAATGTTCTGCGGCTTATGGGCAAGCCCGATTTCAGTGTCTATAACAGATTTAAGGACCGTTACTTTGACCTTTGCAGGTCCTACGGGCTTGAACAGTACATAGTGCCGTACCTTATGTCGAGCCACCCGGGCAGTACGCTTGCGGATGCCGTAAAGCTTGCGGAATATATAAAGCGCTGGGGCTACAATCCCGAGCAGGTGCAGGATTTTTACCCCACACCGGGAACGGCATCGACCGTAATGTTTTACACGGGGCTTGACCCGTTCACCATGAAAGAGGTCTATGTGCCGCGCACCGCCGCTGAAAAGGCGATGCAGCGCGCTCTCTTGCAGTGCGGCGACCCGAAAAATGCCGATACGGTACGCAAGGCATTGCATATCTGCCGCCGCGAGGATTTAATAGGCTTCGGTGATAAATGCCTTGTGAAGCCCGCTTATAAAGATAAGGTGCAGAATGCAAAACAAAACGGCAAAGCGCCGCGGCAGAACACGCGCCGCGGCAAAACAACAGTTAAAAAGGGGAATAAAAAATGATACTTGAAAAGCTGACGGCTTTTTCAAACCTTTACGGCAGTAATCCGGAGCTTGTGCTCGCAGGCGGCGGCAATACCTCCGCAAAGGACGGCAATATTATGTATATAAAAGGCTCCGGCACGAGCCTTGCGACAATCACCGCCGACGGATTTGTGAAAATGGACAGAGAAAAGCTTGCGGAGATTTTTACAAAAAAATATCCCGATGACGATAAAACGCGCGAGGCTATGTCGCTTGCTGACCTTACCGATGCAATGCTCGCGGGGCAGCAGGGCAAGCGTCCGAGTGTTGAAACAACGCTCCACAGTCTTTTTGAGCAGCGGTATGTGCTGCACCTGCACCCCTGCCTTGTAAATGCGCTTACCTGCGCGGTAAACGGCAGGGCGGAGTGCGAACGCCTTTTCGGTAAATCGGTACTGTGGATAGAGCCGTGCAAGCCCGGCTACACGCTCGCAAAGCTCTGCTTTGACAGAATGGCGGAGTATAAAGCCGCAAACGGCAGATGTGCCGATATAATCCTGCTTGCAAACCACGGCATTTTCGTTGCCGACGATGACGACGAAAAGCTCGGTGATAAGCTTTACGGCGTTATGGATGCCATAAGAAACGAAACCGTGCGCGAAGCCGACCTTGACACGGGCGACTATGACGGCGATGCCGCGACAGAGGGCTTCAATGCGCTTTCCGAAATCTGCGGAGAGGATACGGTGGTCACATTCTGCCCGTCGGTCGCTTCGCTTGAATTTGCCGCGAGTGCCGAAAGCTTTGAAAAGGTGAGAATGCCCTTTAATCCCGACCAGGTGGTTTACTGCAAGGCATACCCCGTTTATGCGGAAAATGCCGCAGAGATTCCCGGGCTTGTTGAAAAATACAAAGCGGCAAACGGCTTTTTGCCGAAAATCTTTTTAGTGAAAAACGCAGGACTTTTTGCGGCGGATATTACCGCAAAGGGCAGCGAAACGGCAGCGGCGCTGTTTGAGGATGCCATGAAAATCGCAGTCGGAGCAGAGGCTTTCGGCGGCGCATTGCCCATGAGCGCGGAGCTTACCGATTTTATAACGAATTGGGAAGCCGAAAGCTACCGCAGCAAGCAGCAATAATTTGTTGACGAAACGGTGTAAAAGGTATATAATGCCATTATGAAGCACAGGCTGCTTCAAAAAAATCTGACGGAGGTTATGATGAGTACTAACGGATTTTACTGTGCCAAACCGAACGGTAAGCTTCATTACGGCCATTGCGCCTTAACGGGCTTCGGTTTTATGGCAGTACAGATTGCATGGATAATTTACAATGCTTATGTTCCCCTTATTCTTAAAGAGAACCCCACAATTTCAAATCTTGCATGGGGCAGTACGGCTGTCGGAATCATTATGGTTATCGATAATATTTTCGGCGTTGTATTTCAACCCCTTTTCGGCAGAATATCAGACAGAACACATACAAGATTCGGCAAAAGAACACCGTACCTTATGTACGGCATTCCGCTTTGCGCGCTGCTGTTCATTTTCATCCCCAGAATAAGCGTGCTCGGCGTTCTTATGCTCGATGTTATCGTGTTCAACTTCATTATGTCAACCTGGCGCTCACCCGTTGTTGCCATGATGCCCGACTTTACCCCCTCTGCAATAAGGGGTGACGGCAATGCCGTTATAAATATCATGGGCGGTATCGGTGTTGTGCTCGGCACGGTTTCGGGTAAAATAATCGGTATGATTATGCCCGGTGCCGAAGAAAGCGTTATAAGAAATAATGTTTTCATTTTCGGTGCGGTAATTATGGTTATATGCCTCTTTGTTGTGGTATTCCTCGTCAGGGAGCCCGACAACCGCATTAAGCTGCAGGCTGAATCCGCACAGCGCGCCGCCGAGTTCAATAACGGCAAGGAAAAGAAAGAGTCGCTTAAATCGCTTCGTCTTTCAAAGGGCGAGAAAAAGAGCCTTATCTTTATGCTTGTTGCTCTGTTCTTCAACTCGAATGCAACGGACTCCATACAGACTTATTTTACAACATTCGCAAAGTACGAGCTTGATTTCAAAGAGTCCGATGCTTCGCTTATCATCACTCTGTTTGCAGTTGCAACCGTTATAGGTGCAGTTCCGGCAGGCAAGCTCGGTCAGAAATTCGGCAGGAAGAAAACCATTATGGGCGGCTGGATAGGCGTGCTTGCACTTTTCCTTTCCTATGCTATTACAAGGTGGCAGCCGCTTATGTATGTTGCCATTGTGTTCGGCGGCATCCTTATAGCGTTCGTTACTATAAATACTCTGCCGCTTGTTCTTGAAATCGGCGGACTTGAAAGAGTCGGCACATTCACGGGCTATTACTACACGGCAACATTCTCCGCTTCCATTGTCGGTCCCGTTCTTGTGGGCGGTATGTTCGACCTTACAAAGCTCTTCTCCGCTACCGGTGAAATAAATTATTGGTCGCTGTTCTTCTACTGCCCGATTTGTTTCGCTCTTGCGCTTCTGTGTATGTCGCAGGTCAAGCACGGCGAAGCCATACCGGAAGAAATAGTTCAGCAGATCCGTATGGAAAACGAAGACTAAACGAAAATTTACATAAGAATTCACCCTGCACGGTCAATGTGCAGGGTGATTTTTTGTGTCATTTAAGCATCAAGACTGTTAATATTCAGTAAAAATTCTTTTACTCCCATCATTACATAGCCCTTTTCATCACGGCGCGGTTTCATACTTTTTTCAACAATAATAATTTTTTTGAAAGAATCCCCGGTTTTATCGAACGGCAGAGTTTCCTGAATATATTTATTCTCGTCGGGAATTGCATACGCCGACTGGATATAATATTTTTTGCTGCCGAGTGTTGCAATAAAATCGATTTCTCGCTGTACGCGGGTTTCTTTGCCGTCGGCATTTTTGTCGCGCGTTTCAACTATACCGACATCTACATTGTAACCTCTGTACCGAAGCTCATTATAAATAATGTTTTCCATTATATGAGTACCTTCTATTTGCCTGAAATTGAGACGGGCATTGCGCAGACCTATATCTTCAAAGTAAATTTTATACGGGGTGCCGATATATTTTCTGCCCTTGATGTTGTATCTTTTCACGCGTGAAAGCATAAAGGCATCTTCCATATATTCAATATATTTATCCACTGTATAATCGCTGATACTTTCCTGCTTAACGGAGGAAAAGGTATCGGCAATTTTTTTGGGATTTGTGAGTGAGGATATGCCGGAGGATATAACATCAAGCACTTCGCCTATCATAGTGCTTTCCGGTAAATTGCGGCGCATAATAATATCTTTAAGGTAAAGCCCCTGCATTTGTGAAATAAGGTAAGAGGATTTTTGCTCATCGGTAGCCATAAGAGCGACCGCGGGAAGACCGCCGTATATTGAGTATTCGTCAAATGCTTCGCTTTTATCGCCGACCTTAAATGCATAATATTCCGAGAACGAAAGCGGGAGAATATGAATTTCATCTCCGCGCCCGGCAAATTCCGTAATAATATCTTTTGAAAGGAATTTGGAATTACTGCCGGTTACATATACATCCATATTGCTTTTGCGCAAAAAGCCGTTTAATACCGATTCAAATGCTCCGAGCTTCTGTACCTCGTCAAGCAGTATATAGTACATTTCGCTATCGGTTATCTGCGGCATAAGCCAATTTATGAATTTTTCCGGGTCTACCTTGCGGTCGGCAAATTCATTGTCAAGCACTAAAGGGTTTTCACCGATTTTAATTAAATCATCGGCGGCATCGAATGCAAACCTTATTATATGATTTTCAGCTATTCCCGAATCCGTAAGATGCTTATAAAACAGGGTGTTGAGCAGATACGATTTGCCGCTGCGGCGTATTCCCGTAATAACTTTAATAAAACCGTTGTGCTTACGAACAATAAGACGGTCAAGATATACATCTCTTTTTATTTCCATATTGTCCTCCATTTAATTTTTTTGCCGAAAACGGCACTTTTATTAAATGTATTATAAGACTGTATTTAAACGAAGTCAAGAGTTCATTTAATATTTTTGCCGAAAACGGCAAAAATATTAAATGGGATTGCAGGACGCTTTGCAATGTGGGAACAAAAGGTTTGTCGCATTTAGATGCAGAAAGTGTTTTCTTCGCCCCGACGGCGTAGCGTGACAGAAGCAATCCGAACCACGCCTTAAATCGACACTTTTGTCCGTTTACTGTGTCATCGTCATTGAAATGCGTTAGCATTCCTGCTTCCGCTTCCTTGTAACCGAACAAAATTGCTCGATTTAAGGTCGAAGATTTTATTTTGAACAGAAGTATTCAGCTGCAAGGCATACGACTGAGGCATACTGTCGTATGGCGAGAGAGTATAACGAAGCAGATGAGTGCTTTTGCTCAAAATAAAACGGGTTTGGATTACTTGTGTCACGCTATGAATACTCCGAGTGGGCGAAAACACGCTTAGAAAAACATATAAAATCAAAATCCATAAAAACATAATGGCTTTACGGTTTATTATACGCTTAATTTACCGTAAAGCCATTGCTTTCGATTG
>JAZUJG010000127.1:0-2354 GCA_045642645.1 Acutalibacteraceae bacterium
ATCGAAAAGTCCCGATGAGAAGAATATTATAAGAATAATTATGCCGAGAATTATCGGTATGGTTATTTCAAGAATACTCTTTATCATTGCGGTGCGCTTCATTCTTTTGAGTTCGTTCTCAAGGAATGTAATGCGCTTTTCGAGCACTGCTATGCGCTCGCTTTCGCTGCCCTGAGCTTGAGCCGCCTTTGCCTGCGACGGAGCAAAGCCGCCGTTGTACGCGGGCTTATGCGGTGCTGCCTGCGGCATAAAATCCGCAGGTGCGGCAGGCGCAAAAAAACGTGCTTTTATCGCGCCGAGCGCATCGGCAACATCACCGCTTCTTTCGGGTACTTCCTTATTGATTACCGCATCAAGCCAGCGCAGCTGTGCCTCGGTGGGCTGTGCATCGGCTCCGAAATTTTTAAGCTGCTTTTCGCAGAACGAACAGGTGCGGCACTGTGTACCGTTTATTGCGGCATCCACAAAGTCGAGTTCTTCCGTTCTGCAGCCGCATACGGGGCAAATACTCATTTATATCACCTCAGATAACAATTTCTTTACCTACGAATATGGGGTAATTCTTATCGCCCGAAATATTCTTTTTAGGCGTAATAACCGTATTCTTATCCATAATCACGCAGTTCACGCGGGCATCCTCGCCCACAAAAGCATCCTGCATAATAATCGAATTTTCCACGACCGCGCCCTTTGCCACGCGCACACCGCGGAAAAGTATGCTGTTTTTAACAGTGCCCTCGATTATGCAGCCGTCTGCGACAAGCGAGTTGCCGCAGTCGGAATTAAGACCGTAAACAACAGGCATATCGTTGCGCACCTTGGTGTAAACGGGACGGTCGGAATTAAACAGACTCTTTCTTACATCCTTATTCAGAAGCGCCATATTTGCGTCGTAGAATTTCTGAATACTGTCAACGGTGCAGTTCCAATCCTCTGCCCTGTAAGCGCAGATATTGAGCCTGTCGGCGTTTTTCTGAATAATATCCTGCTCAAAGCTCGAATGCTTAAAGGTTTCGGCATCACCCACAAGCCTTTCAAGCAGAGCCTTGTTTATGAGAATGGTGTTTACGGAGTAATCAACCTCGCCGCTGTCCTTGGTATTTATGCCTACGCCCGTAACCTTAACTCCGTCAACCGTAAGAGTCATTACGGGGTCAAGCGCGGGCTTTTTGCCGTGTGCGGTGACTATTGTGATATCGGCATTTTCGTTTGTGTGGAAATCGAACAGCTTCTGCAAATCCATATTGCAGATGTAGTTTGTATCCATAAGCAGCACATATTCCTGCTTGGAGCGGGATATGAAATCCATATTTCTGTTGAGCACATCGATTCTGTTGCGAAGCGTCTGCTCATCGCCGACCGCGGTAAACGGCGGCAGCATAACGAGCCCGTCGACCTTTCGGGAAAGATCCCAGCTTCTGCCGCTGCCCACATGGTCCATAAGCGAACGGAAATTGCTGTTTGCAATAACGCCGACCTTGGTAACACCGCAGTTTACGAGGTTTGAAAGCGCAAAGTCTATAAGGCGGTACCTGCCGCCGAAGGGCACCGAGCCCATTGTACGCCTTGCGGTAAGCGAGCCGAGGGTTTCATCAAAGGAATTGGAGTAAACAATACCTAATACATTATTTGCATTCATACGGTTTCGCCCTCCTTTACATCATCGGAAATCATTGATTTGGCTTTTACTTTGCTGTTTTTGCCGACCTTTACGCCTGCGCCCACAACGCTTACGCCCCATTCATCGAGGTTTGCGCTCTGCTGCGGATTCTCGCCGACAACGGCGCCCTCCCCGATTACCGAATTCTCGGCAACCATTGCGTACTGCACGACTGCACCCTTTTTGATAACTGCGCCGGGCATCACTATTGAATAATCAACGAATGCGCCCTCCTCTACCGTAACATCGGAGAACAGCACCGAGTAGTCTATTTTACCCTCTATTTCGCATCCCTCTGCGACTATTGAATTTTCGATAACAGCCTTGTCGGAAACATACTGCGGTGAGGTAACCGCGCCCCTGCCGTAGATTTTCCACGAATTGTCGCTGAGATCGATATTTACCTTGGGGTTGAGTAAATCAAGGTTTGCCTCCCACAGTGAATCTATTGTGCCGACATCCTTCCAGTAGCCGTCAAAGCCGTAGGCAAAAAGTCTTTCGCCCGCGTTGTGCATTGCGGGGATAACATTTTTACCGAAATCGTTGGAGGAGTCGGGATCATTTTCATCGTCAATAAGGTACTGCCTGAGCTTTGACCATGTGAACATATACACGCCCATGGATGCCTTGTTGCTCTTGGGATTCTTCGGTTTTTCCTCAAATGCGGTAATTCTGCCGTCATCGTCTGTAAACA
>JAZUJG010000128.1:0-4909 GCA_045642645.1 Acutalibacteraceae bacterium
GAACGGCTGACGGTAAACCATACCGTCGGGTAAGCCGAGCTCTTTACCAACCATACGAACTTCATCTTTATAAAGAAGCTTCACAGGCTCAACAAGCTCAAATTTAAGGTCTTCGGGCAGACCGCCGACATTGTGGTGAGCTTTAACGCCGTCACTTTCAAGAATATCGGGGTAAATGGTGCCCTGCGCAAGGAACTCAACCCCCTCAAGCTTACGGGCTTCATCAGCAAAAACCTCAATAAATTCTTTACCGATTATTTTACGCTTTGTTTCGGGATCGTCAACATTTGCAAGTTTGTCGAGGAATCTGTCAACTGCATCAACGTAAATAAGTTCGGCATTCAATTCATCGCGAAAAACCGAGACAACCTGCTCCGGCTCGCCTTTTCTGAGAAGGCCGTGATTAACATGGACACATACAAGCTGTTTACCTATGGCTTTAACAAGCAACGCAGCAACAACCGATGAATCGACACCGCCTGAAAGTGCCAGAAGCACTTTTTTATCGCCAACCTGCTGACGAACTTCAGCAACTTGTTCATCAATAAACTGTTTTGCAAGATCGGAAGTGTTAATACGCTTCATATCTGCGGGACGGACATTACCATTCATAACAAGACCTCCATTAATTTTTACAGTTCATTATATATCAAAACTGTTGATTATTGCAATAGTAATATTCACAAAACAGCGAATTTTGATGAAAAAAATTATATAAAAAATGCCGACTCCAATCGGAGTCGGCAAAAAATCCAGTAAGAATTATTTCATCATACCTGCAACTTCATCAGCGAAGTTATCTTCTCTCTTTTCAAGTCCCTCGCCTTTTTCATAGCGAACGAAAGACTTAACGGCGATATCAGCACCGAGATCTTTGCTGACCTTAGCTACATAACCGCCAACAGAGCCTTCAAAGAGGTCTGAACGAACGAAGGTCTGCTCAAGAAGGCAGATTTCAGAGAGCTGCTTTTTAAGTCTGCCGTCAACAGCGCCGGCAAATATCTTATTCTCAACGATTTCTTCCTTATTTGCTACTGCAACCTCAGCAAGTTTTGCATAAGCTTCTTTGGAAAGGAAATTAAAGAGGAACTTATTGTTCTTCTGCTCATCATAAGCAGCAATATCTTCAGCACTCCAAAGTTTCTCATTGCAGCACTGTTCGCAAAGCTTCATAAGAATGGGCTTCGGAAGAGTGTCGGGCTTATTGAGAGAGCTCTCAACAGTGATAGCCTTCATCTTTGCAAGTTCATCAGCGGTAATGTCGCTCTTTGCAAGGTACTCGGGGCGCATAGCGGCAATCTGCATGGCGATATCTTTGCCCATAGCGGTAAATTCGGGTTTACCTGCAGCTTCACCTGCATCAAATGTAACAGCAACGCCTACTGTGCCGCCGCCATGGATGTAGGTAACAACATCGCCTACTATGATTTCGAAACGGCGAACCTTAAGGTTTTCACCGATAGCAAGAACCATATCGTGAAGATTTTCTTCAACTGTTCTGTCGGAGCCGTCAAGCTTTGCAGCAAGAAGATCCTCTACGCTTGCGGGTTTAACAGCAGCAACGGTTTTAGCTACATTGAGACCGAAAGCCTGGAACTTGTCGTTCTTGGCAACGAAGTCTGTTTCGGAGTTGATTTCAAGAAGAACGGTTGTCTTGGCAGCATCATCGGTATACGCGATGATAGCACCTTCGGCAGCGATTCTGCTTGCTTTCTTATTTGCGGCGGCAAGACCTCTTTCACGAAGATAGTCAAATGCCTTATCCATATCACCGTCGGCTTCTGTAAGAGCTTTTTTGCACTCCATCATGCCAACGCCGGTTTTTTCTCTGAGGGCTTTAACATCCTGAGCTGTAAATGCCATAATTATATCCTCCCTTAAAATAAGGCGGAAGATTAGTTCCGCCCGTTAATCCATAAATTATTCTTCAACTGCTTCTTCAGCTTCGGCTTCTTCAGCCTCAGCAACGTTCTGCTCGCCCTGACGGCCTGCTATAACGGCATCAGCCATAGCACCCGCTATAAGCTTAACTGCACGGATAGCGTCATCGTTACCGGGGATAACATAGTCGATTTCATCGGGATCGCAGTTGGTGTCAACGATAGCAACGATCGGAATACCGAGCTTCTTTGCTTCGAGAACGGCGATTCTTTCTTTTCTGGGGTCAACTATAAACATAGCTGCAGGCATTCTCTTCATTTCGGTGATGCCGCCCATGAATTTTTCAAGCTTTTCTCTTTCAAGGTTGAGCTTGATAACTTCTTTCTTGGGAAGAAGGTCGAATGTGCCGTCTGCTTCCATAGCCTTAAGCTGTGCAAGTCTTTTGATTCTTCTCTGAATGGTCTTGAAGTTGGTGAGCATACCGCCGAGCCAACGTGCGTTTACATAGGACATACCGCAGCGTTCTGCTTCTTCCTTAACGGAATCCTGTGCCTGCTTCTTGGTGCCGACAAAGAGAATGTCGCCGCCCTCCTGGGCAACTTTGTTGACGAAGGTGTAAGCCTCTTCAAGCTTAACTACAGTCTTCTGAAGGTCAATGATATAAATACCATTTCTTTCGGTGAAGATGTAGGGAGCCATTTTGGGGTTCCATCTTCTGGTCTGGTGTCCGAAATGAACACCTGCTTCGAGTAACTGCTTCATTGAAACTACTGACATTGTAATTTCCTCCTTTTTTGTTAAACCGCCGCACGGGCTAAAACGACACCACATCGAAGATGCACACGGCATCGCAAACACCCACGCGTGAGTTTTTTGCTGTAAGAGTATAACACCGACGTTTTAAAATTGCAATAGTTTTTTAACTATTTTTAAGCGAAAACACATATTTTTTGTATTTTAATTCTTTGGATATGCGTTTCATACGCAGTTCAACGGCATATTCGTTTAAAAACATACTGCCGTTATCACGCAAAGTAATGATTTTAAACGGTTTTATACCGTTCGGCAGAGAGTTGAGCGGTAATCTTATAAGATTTTTATCGCGGTCAGGTAAACGGCAAACAGCGAAATCGCCGTCAATGTATTCAACAAACAGGTCCATCATTACCACCTATTTCATACGCTTCACCGGAATTGGCTGAACCGAAATAATTGGGTTCGTCACCGTTTGCCTCGACATCATCGAGCGTAAGCTGTTTCGGTGCCGATGCGGAAGAATTCGCCTGCATCTGATACCACTGCTCCTTTGTGATAAGCACCTTGCGCGGTTTACTGCCCTCAAATGGTCCGATGATGCCTTTTTCGGAAAGCTCGTCAACAATTCGAGCAGCACGCGCATAACCCAATTTGAGCTTACGCTGCAAAAGCGTTGTGGACGCCATACCGGCTTCAACAACAACCTCAATAGCTTTCAAAATAATTTCATCATCACCGTCAGCCTGAGTCGTAAAATCTGCTGTATCACCTGCGGATTTTTTCTTATTATTCTCCTGTGCGGCTTTAAGTTCAATTTCCTGCATAACGCCGTCATCGTATTTGACATCACCCTGCGATGTTACGAAGCTGATAACGCTCCCAATGTCATCATCCGAAACATAAGCACCTTGTACACGAACGGGTTTTGAAAGGCGTACAGGGCAGAAAAGCATATCGCCGTTACCGAGGAGTTTTTCCGCGCCCGCAGTATCAATAATAGTACGCGAGTCAATCTGTGACTTAACTGCAAACGCTATACGGCTCGGAACGTTGGCTTTAATAAGACCCGTGATAACATCAACAGAGGGTCTCTGGGTGGCAACAATAAGGTGCATACCTGCTGCACGCGCTTTTTGTGCAAGACGGCAGATGGAATCCTCAACCTCATTGGAAGCCGCCATCATCAAATCCGACAGCTCATCAATGATTATTACTATCTGCGGCATTTTATCAAGGCCCTCGCCTGCCGCGTATGTATTGTAGCCTTGCAGATTACGAACACCTTTTTCCGCAAACAAGGCATAACGCTTGTCCATTTCGGCAACAGCCCACGAAAGCGCACCGGCAGCCTTGCGCGGCTCATTTACAACCGGTACAAGCAAATGAGGAATTGAACGGTAAACTGTAAACTCAACTTTCTTCGGGTCAATCATTATAAGCTTTACTTCATCGGGCTTTGCGTTGAAAAGTATACTCATAATCATCGTATTAAGGCAGACCGATTTACCGGAACCGGTTGTACCTGCAACAAGCAAATGAGGCATTTTGGCAAGGTCCGCACAGGTAACCTCCCCCTGAATATCTCTGCCGAGTGCGACTGTGAGCTTTGATTTAGACTCTTTAAACTGCTTACTGTCTATTACCTCGTGAAGTGTCACCATTACCTTTTCGGAATTCGGGACTTCGATACCGACTGCATTTTTATTGGGAATCGGAGCTTCGATTCTTACACCTGATGCGGCAAGGTTCATTGCAATATCATCGGAAAGCGCGGTAATTCGGCTGATTTTAACGCCGGGATCGGGCTGCAGCTCAAATCTTGTTACAGATGGGCTGCGGCAAATTTCAACTATTTTTGTACCAACACCGAAACTTGAAAGAGTTTTAACGATTCTCTCGCCCTTTTCGCGAAGCTCGTTTTCATCATTACTTTTTGCATTACTTTTAGGCGGTGAAAGCAAACTTACCGGAGGAAGCTCATAAGCTTTTTCGGCAATAATTTCATTCGCTGCCGGAATATCGGCATCAATCGGTGCATCATCCGTTACTTCGTTGTCATTATTATTTTCCGATTCTTCCTTAACCGCCTCAACTGCATTTTCTAAATGAGTTTCCGCTGCGGTTTTCTTACGAGGTGTTTTAAAAATCTCGTCAAGCGAAGGTGCATCAAAAGCAGGCGAATTTTCAAAACTGTCAAGGTAAACATCTCTCTCGGCAGCAATTGGCGGAACGGGCGGATATATATTATCGTTTTGAGTTTCGGCAGCGGCAT
>JAZUJG010000129.1:0-5101 GCA_045642645.1 Acutalibacteraceae bacterium
TCAAGACCGAGCATACTTGCGGTAACATTCTGGAATTTCTGAATAAGCTCGTATCTGTCGCCGAGAACGGCGTACCATGTGATGAACACAAATGCAAATATGAGGTTGCTCATACAGAAATACTTTGTGAATTTACCCGGCTCGCTGTAAAGTATCTTTTTGATATACACAATAAACAGAAGCAGGCAGACGGTCGAAAATGCCGCCCACAGCCAGAACACAAGCTCGGAATGGATGCCGGTAATATCGTCGAACACAACGGGCGGCTTATCCTTAAAAAGCGTGACCGTGCGCTCTGCGAGCGAATTGAATTTAACGAGAACGGTATCCTTCATAAATACCATCCATACCGCGTAAGCGGCTGCGAATGCCGCCCACATAACTGCGTATGCCTTGGGCATTTTATTCTTTTCCATTATAATCCTCCTTAGTGAATACAAATTCACACCCACTAATATATCATACAAAAACAAAAAATACAACAGTAAAATATAACCTGCCGAAAAATTAAGGATTTAATGTAATTTTTCTTTACCGTTCGGGGTATTTGTGGTAGAATGAAAACAGAATTTTTAAATCGGAGGTATAATTATGCCTGATTACAAAGAAAAATACAAAGGCCTTACCGTATCCCCTGCCGTCGCCGCAGAACTGCAGAACTCACCGCAGGCAGAGTACCTTAATATTACAGATAATAAAAATGGCACATTCAACGTGCAGGTAAAGATGCCCGAAAATGGCAGAGATATTCACGGCAACGAATACAATATACGCGAAAATATCAACTACTTTATGCGCGGACTTGCAAAATCCTGCCTCGATGAAAACGGCAGATTTGATTTTGACATGGCAGACGATGTTGACACACAGCTTGAAAAAAACCTTATTTTAAAAAAGCTGTCGCCCGAATTCATAGCGATGTGCGATATCCCCGCCGACAAGCTTGACGATTTCAAAAAATTCTTAAATATCCATTATATGAACCTGCTTGAGCTGCGTTCGGGCTTCTCGCTTGAAATCGACCAGATGCGCACCTTCCAGTACAACCTCAATAATTACGGCAAAAGCACGGGGAACGCAGTATATGACACCGAGCGCGACAAACTTGTTAAAGAATCTTATAACGATTATATAAACACCGTAAATAAATTCACCAAAATGGCAGGGATGAACCCCGTTGAAGAAAAAAACACCTATTTCAGTACCGACGGGCAGCAGTTCAATTCGGTATTCGGCGCATTCAACGGTGCCAATAATATGTACAGGGAAGCTCACGGTCAGCCCGAAGTGACTATCGGCGAGCATAAGGTGGAAATCTCAATAAAAGTACCCGATGACCCCGAAAACAATCTGTACGGCATCAGCGATGCACACAACTGCGTAACCATGAATGTTACCATGGTCAACAAACCCAAGGTGCTTGCGTTTGAAATGACGAAAGCACCCACCGGCAAGCTGTTTTTTGCCCCTGAGGGCGCACAGACGGGTATCTCCGTTTACGACAGCACCGATGAAATCACCGAGTATTATCTTAACCCCGAAAACTCGCTCGTTCATGTTGAAAATGCCGATGTTTACGATAAATGCAGAACGCTGAGCAGCAAACTCACCGCCGACACTAAAAAAGCCGAAAACAGCCCGAGAGTAGAAAGAGAACTGCTTATCCCCTTTGTTAATGAGGCATTTAATAAAATGAAAGCCGAAGCAGACAAAAAATCACCTGCGCAGCTCGACACCGAATTTTTTAAATACCAAAGCGTTACCGTTGCAGAGCGAGCGACCGCCGCAAAAATCCTTAATGATGCCGTAAATGCGGCACAAGCCGATGAAAATACAAATTTTGACGATATTCGCCTGAGCACCAAGACGATGCTTGCGGTTTACGCTTCATCCTACGAAAGCACCGCCAAGGGTGACCCGAAGCTTGAATCCATAGTCAGCAAAATGAAAGAGTACGCCGCACTCAATGCAAACTCGGTAAACGGCAACTACGAAAGAGAATCCGCGCTTTATAAAGAAATCACCAAGGAGGCCGAGGACTACTTCACAGAGCTTGACAACTTGCAGCTCGGCACAGACGATTATGACCCCGAGGCACCCGAAAACCGCGCGCGTTACGCCGCTGTTGCCGATATTTTCAATTATTTTGAAGGTCAGCGCGACGGCAACCTTGCAGCCGTTGAGGAAAATGCAATAAAAATCGACGGCACAAAGTACAGTATTTATGATGCCGACGGCAACGGTCCCGAAAAATTCTACGACAAAAAAGATATGCCGCTGTTCCCGCACGACCCCTCGCCCAACGATATAAACCAGGGCGGGCTCGGTGACTGCTACCTGCTTTCGGCGCTTGCGGCAGTTGCCGAACACAATCCGCAGAAAATACGCGACTGTATGAGGGATAACGGCGACGGTACCGTTACCGTACGCTTTTACCAACAGAATACCGATGAAATCACCGGTGAAAACAAGGGTTACACCCCCGTTTATGTTACGGTTGACAAAATGGTACCCGAAAGCACCGGTGCAGAGGATTGCCTTTGGGCGCAGGTAATAGAGCGCGCTTATGTTGCATCGGGTCTTCATCTCACATCCGAAAAATTTGCAAAACCCGCACCGTCGGCGGCAGAGCTGAAAAAGGAATATGACAGACTTTCCAAACTCAAGCCCGAGGAGCTGCCCGCACACGAGGATTGCCCGTGGCTTATTGATGAAAAGGGCGACCTTCACGAATGGAGACCGAATTATGATGATATAAGCTCCGGCTCGCAGCGCAAATTCCTTGAACAGTTTTACGGTGAGGAGGTTAAAAACGAGCATGTCTCGCTTGAACTGTTCAAAAAATCACCGCAGGGCGCCACGCCCGATGAGGGCACCGGTTACATAATGGGCTACGCAATGCTCGATGTACTCGGTGATAAGGCAACTCAGTTCGACAAAGACCTGATATTCAATGAAAAATGCGCCGGAGTCAAATTTGTGCAGACATACTGTATTTTCCGTATGCTGTACCCGGACAAAGAAATTACTCTTGAAAACCACTCAAAAATCACGACCGAAGCCAAAGAAGAATTGCAGTCTTGTGAACTTATAGCCTCGCTGTTCCACAACACATTCCCGTTTGATATTGACTTTAACGAACTCGACCGCAATGAAACGAAAGAGGAACTTACCAAGACCTGTGAAACCTTTAAAAAGCTGCTTGACGACCCCAAGTCGCCGGAAGTACCGCAAATGCTGCGCGAGGGCTATGACCAGCACAAAGAGCATTTCACCCCCGAGTTCCTTGATAAAGTCAAGACGGTATTCCTGCCGAATATGACAAAGCATATTGATGTTGCGGCAAATATAGTTGCACCTCCCAAGCCGTACAGCGGCGAATATGCCACAACGGAATCAATGATTTACGAGGATTTAAAGGACATAGGCGGCAGCAAGGTCGGCACCTGCGGCACATACGGCGAAAGCGATACGCGTATGAATAACGGTATTTACCAGCGCCACGGGTATTCCATACTCGGCGTCACCGAGGAGAATCTGAACGGTAAGGACCTTAAATTCGTGATACTGCGTAACCCCCACGGAAGAACGGGCAGAGTATATTACGAGGAAAACAATGAGGTCAAGTGCAGGAGCGAACGCGATGTTCCCGGCGGTGTTTTCAAAATGGAGCTGCACGATTTCTGCCGTGAATTCAGCGTTTACGATATTACGGATATAAATTACAAAGAACCCGAACCGGAAAAAGCAGAGGCAAAAGAACCCGAAAAGGAAAACGCAAAGGAACCTGCGAAAGAGCCCGAAAAGGAAAATGCAGCTAAACAGCCTGCAGTAAAGGACAAGGAAAAAACAAGACTCACCGGCGACATCTTTACCCAGTACAGCAGAGCTCTTGCAAGCATTTATAAAACGCTTGACACCACAGGCAACGATTCAGCGGAGTTCACCAAGTTCTACAACTCACTCGGTGATTTGGTCAAAAAGGATTTCTCGGATCTGCGCGGCAAGCCGTTGGACGAAGTATTAAGGTCTACGGATGTTGAAAAAGTTACCGATGCCTGCGACAAATACCAAAAATACTGTGACGAGCACTCCAAGGGACGCGAGCGCCGCGCCAACAGACTGCAGCAGGTACGCAACATAAGAATGATTGCCGACTCGCTCAGGCACGAAGCCAAAAGTCCGAAGGATTACTGTGCGGGCAAACTTGTTGACAAGTTTATGGCAAACAACGAGCCATACAAAAGCCTTTCACCCGAAAATAAAATCAAGCAGATTCGTACTTTCTGCGAAAGCAGGCAGTTCAAATTTCTGAAATCCGAAATGAACTTCAACGAAATGTCAAAGCTCAGCGAGCAGAAGACGGTCGCCATTTACCAAAAGTGGAATGAAATCGGCGCAAAGCTGATGAAGGAAGAACTCGGCGAAAGAAAAGCCGGGCCCGCTCCCGTCAGAACAGAAGAAAAGCAGACCGAAAAGAAAATAGAACAACCCGAAAAGAAAATAGAGCAAGGCGGCGTAATGCCGAAGTAAAGAACAAAAAATCGTGGTACTCCGTAATGGTGTACCACGATTTTTGTTTTGTAAATATTATTCTTTATTTGTCATTGACTTCGCGTATAAGGCTTTCGTACTGTTCGGTAAGAAGCGAGGCGGCTGTTTTGCCGGGAGTGAGCATCATACAGTTGAACATATCGCCCGAATCGGCTTTGTAGAATAACGCCGCGCCGAGCATTGAGCGAAATGCGAAATTATCCGGCAGAATGTAGCCGAGCGAGTTATTGGTTAAGCCGAGCAGCATAAACTTTTTGTTTTCAGCCGTGCCGAGTGCCGTATCTTTTATCAGGTCGTACTTCCAATTTTCGCCGTCAAGCGAGGTTGCGCCGTCCCAGAAATAATCGCCGTCGTAATCCTCATCACTGCCGAAAACAAACGCGGGCGAAAGCTCACCGGGGGCAGTCAGCATCACAACGGAATTGCCGAATTCAAGGTAGTTCGTTTCCGTCATAGTGCCGAAGCCGCAGGGCGCGAGGTCGGTTTTTACAACATTGCCGCCCAGAAGTCCCGTAACGCACGCAAGCTGCATTACGCCGTAATTGAA
>JAZUJG010000130.1:0-3161 GCA_045642645.1 Acutalibacteraceae bacterium
CTGCATTATAGGCGGCAACACCTGGATAACTCACCCCGTTGCCGCGGGAGCGGTCGTTAAATACTGATTTTACAAGGTGATAGCTATTATTACGCAGGAAAAAATCGACAGAATAAATGTGCTTGCGCGCAAATCCCGCGAGGGTACTCTTACCGAAGCCGAAGCCGCAGAGCAGAAGCAGTTGAGAGCCGAGTATGTTGCCGCTTTCAGAAAAAATCTTGAAGCCACGCTCGACAACACGGTAATACAGCGCCCCGACGGCTCACGCGAAAAGCTCAGGAAGAATACGGTGAAAAAAGATGGCGGAAATTCGTAAAGCACGAAGCGGCGACCTCGAAAGAATAGAATATATCTGCCGTATGACCGCAGGCGAGCTTTCGCGCACGGATGAAAAGGTCGGCACCACCACGGCAAGAATTTATTCCACATACTACGCGCGCGAATGTACCGACACGAGCTTTGTGCTTGTTGATGAAGCCGACACGCCCGTCGGCTACATACTGTGCGAGCCGTGCTTTCGGCGGTTCAGGAAGCTCTACCGCAAAAAAGATGTGAAAAACATTGCGGAGCTTTCAAAAAAGGATGCGTTCATTGCCTGGTTTTTCCCAACGGCATACGGCGTATTTGCGCGTAAATACCCTGCGCATATGCATATTGACCTTTTGCCCGAATACCAGGGCAAAGGCTACGGCACAAAGATGCTCAATGTGCTTTTCGACACCTTAAAGCAAAAAAATGTCCGCGGTCTTATGCTTATGGCGGACATTGATAATAAAGGCGCCATCCGCTTTTACGAGCGCAGCGGTTTTACCGTACTGTGCAAGGCGGCACACGGCGTTGTTATGGCAAAAACTCTTTAATTCGGTTGTGATTGATTATGGCTAAAAAACCCGTTACGGCAATAATTCTCGGTGCAGGTCACAGGTCTATGACCTATGGCGAGTATTCGCTCGAACATCCCGACGAGCTTAAAATAGTCGGTGTAGCGGAGCTTGACGAATACCGCAGAAATATTGTCAAAAATAAATTCGGCATACCCGATGACAAATGCTTCGTTTCAGCCGAGGCTCTTGCCGCGGTACCCAGATTTGCCGATGTGGTAATAAACGGCACTATGGACGAACAGCATGTGGAAACCTCCGTGCCGCTTCTTGAACGCGGCTACGATATGCTGCTCGAAAAGCCCTTTGCCGTGAACGAAACGGAAATGAACGTGCTTGTCGATACGGTCAAAAAGCACGGCAACAAGGTTATGATTTGCCATGTGCTGCGCTACACACCGTTTTACAGAACCATTAAAGAGAATATAATCAACGGCACAATAGGTGATGTAATTAACATCCAGACCGTTGAAAATATCAGTTACGACCATATAACCACCTCTTATGTACGCGGCAAATGGGCGGATATAAACAAATGCCGCACCACCATGCTGCTTGCAAAGTGCTGCCACGATATAGATATTATGGCGTGGCTCATGGGCGCGGACAAGCCCGTTTCCGTTTCATCGGTCGGCTCACTTCTGCAGTTCAAGCCCGAAAATGCTCCCGAGGGCGCAGGCACCCGCTGCCTTGTGGACTGCCCCCATGTTGACTCCTGCCGTTACAGCGCCAAGCGCATTTACCTGCAGCACCCCGAAAGCTGGCAGTGCTATGTCTGGCAGGCAATCGAAAATATAGAAAATCCCACCGAGGAAGACCGCATTGCCACGCTTAAAGAAAATGACTACGGCAGATGCGTTTATAAATGCGGCAACAATGTGTGCGACCACCAGAGCGTGCTTGTGAATTTTGCAAGCGGCGCCACGGGCACGCACAATGTTACCGGCGGCGCGGTGCGTTCATTGAGGACCATTCGCGTTACAGGCACAAAGGGCGATATGTACGGTGAATTTGAAAAGAATCAAATCACTTTAAGAGTAATAAACCCCGCACCCGGCAAATACCACGATGAAACCTTTATTGATTTAAGCCATGTGGGTACCGAGGGTCACGGCGGCGGTGACGAAAATCTTATGAAAGATTTCATCAAATTCGCACGCGGTGAGGAGGTTTCCGTTTCCTGCACCTCAATTTACGATTCCGTAGCAGGTCACAAAATTATTTTCCGCGCAGACGAAAGCCGCGAGCATGACGGCGCACTCGTCAAAATCGACCTTTAAATTATGAGCCCGAAGGTCAGGAGAGCAATCGGCATAACCGTAAGGGTTGCGCTTGTGCTCGCAATAGTGATTTTTGTTATCGTCAAATACGATGAGCTTCGCAATATAGATGTTGCCGCCGTTGCCGAAAAGGCGGGCAACAGCATTTTTGCGGCGGTCGCCGTAATAGGCATTTACATTCTCAAAGCAATAGTATTCGTTATTCCCGCTTCGGTTTTTTATGTGGCGGTTGGTATGGCTTTTCGATTGCTGCCCGCCATACTCGTGAACGCTCTCGGCATTTTCGCAGAACTGAATGTGACCTACTTCATAGGGCGCTTTCTCGGCGGCGAAGCAGTTGAAAAAAAGCTCAAAGCCTCAAAATACGGCGATAAAATCCTTATGCTGAGGGATAAAAAAACACCGTACCTTTTCCTGGTACGGCTGCTGCCTGTGTTCCCCATAGATTTTGTAAGCCTCTTTTTCGGCGCATCGAATATGGGCTACGGCAGATATATGCTCATTTCGTTTTTCGGCATTATGCCGCGCGTTATACTTTTCACCGCGCTCGGTGAAATAGCGTATAATATAATCCCGTATGAGCTGATGATTTTTATTGCGATAGGCGCAGTGCTCGCCGCCGCAATAGTCGCAACGGTGAAATACATCAGAAAAACAAGTTTTACTGAATGAATAACGAATAATGAATGGTGAATAATTTCGGGTCGGCGTTGCCAACGATTATATCAAGCATATTATTTTACTTTTTATATCAAAAGCAGGAATGATGCGCAGTTTCAACCGTCGGTTATTATAATCGGCGCTTCGCGCCCCACAATTTTTTCTGAATGAATAACGAATAATGAATGGTGAATAATTTCGGGTCGGCGTTGCCGACGATTATATCCGCCTGCGGCGGAGAATTTAATAAACCTTATTATAAAATCAGCGTGGAAATCTATCCCACGCCGATTTGTTTTATATTCAAAAATTTTACACTGTTAATAATGGGAATACTGCG
>JAZUJG010000131.1:0-4996 GCA_045642645.1 Acutalibacteraceae bacterium
TTTAAAGGAAACGAAAAGACGATATCATTATTTTTTGGCGGGAAATGAATGGAAAGTATGTAATCAAAATTAGTGTTTTTTAATACAAATTCATATTTTACGAAATATTTGAGCCTTTTCAACACTCCACACAATAAACCAATTACTTTATGAAAGAAACTTTTGAAGAAGCTTTCACCAGCAAGAGGATAATCTTTGTAATACCGTAATTGAAAGGGATTCATATATATTCTTTTTATACAATAACCGTCTTTCTTTTCACATAAAGGCAAGTCTTTAGAATAGGAACAACAAAGAACTGTCACATCATTTCTTTGTTTTACAATCTCGCTAATAATATGTGACAAACAGTTTGTAGAGGCATTATCATATGGATAAAATTCATCGCTGACAATTAAATATTTACTCATTTTTCACCACACCCTCCAAGGTGCATTGTTATTCGCCCACATATCCTCAAGCTGCAGTTTTTCGCGCAGGGTATCCACGGGCTTCCAGAAGCCTTTGTGCAGGTAGGCGTTAAGCTGATTTTCGCTTGCGAGCTTTTCAAGCGGATATTTTTCCAGCACCTCGCTGTCGCCGCGCAGGTAATCGAAAATCTGCGGCTCAAACACCATAAATCCCGCATTCACAAGCGAGCCGTCGGCATCGTCTTTTTCGCGGAACGAAAGCACATCGCCGTTTGCGCCAATATCAAGGCAGCCGAAGCGCTGGCTTACGGAAACCGCGGTGATAGTCGCTATCTGCTTTTTCTCGTTGTGGTACTGTATAAGCGCGGGTATATTTACATCGGCAACGCCGTCGCCGTAGGTGAGCAGGAACGGCTCATCGCCTATGTAATCCTTAATGCGCTTTACTCTGCCGCCGGTCATGGTGTCAAGCCCCGTATCCACCACTGTAACGCGCCACGGCTCGGCGTGCTCGGAGTGTATGGTAAGCTCGTTGCCCCTGGTAAAGTCGAATGTAACATCCGAATTATGCAGAAAGTAGTTTGCAAAATACTCCTTGATGGCATACTGCTTGTAGCCCGCGCAGATTATAAAATCATTGTACCCGTAGTGCGAGTAGATTTTCATAATATGCCACAGAATCGGGTGATTGCCTATTTCCACCATCGGCTTCGGTTTATTCTGACTTTCTTCACTTATGCGCGTGCCGTAGCCGCCCGCAAGTATTACGACTTTCATTTTATCAGCTCCGTTAGTTAAACTATCAACTCAATTATTTTGCTTACCACCGTGTAGCCCGTCGGTATAATATACAGTATGCCGACCGCGCCGCCGTATATAACGGCAAAAGCTGCGTACATAACGGTGTAAACGAATTTGGGTACTTTATCGTTGAATTTCTTTTCGAGCAACAGGAGCGCTATGCCGAGCGCAAAGCCTGCGAATACCGCGGCAAGCGAAATGTATGCCGAGGTGTGACTGTAACTGAGCACAATATCGTTTTTGCCGGCAGTTACCTCTATGCCTATAAAGTCACCGAGTATGCACACGGGCTTAACCGCTTCGCCGTTCACCGTGCAGTTCCATTTATCCTCATACCCGAGGGGAACGAACACAATATCGCCGTCATTTTTCGCCGTGGTGCTGAAGCGCACCACATCGCCGTCAACGGTATATTCATTCTCCGGCAGCGAATCGCAAAGCTCCTGCATTTTGTCAAGGTCCATTGTGTAAAGCAGAATGTCATCGCTGCTGGCGTTTGGCGTGGCAAATGTTATTTCAATATTTACCGTTTCGTTTTCAAACGCACCGAGCTCGAGCACATTATTATTTTCGTTGGTAGGGAAAAACTTTGGTTTTACGGTTTTGCTTTCATTACCGCTCTCTGTATCTGCAGACAAAGTATCAGAGGTCTCGTAATCCACACCGTTAACTATAATAGATGAAACCCCGCAGTTGCCGTTGAGCGCAAAATACAACACCTGCTTACCGATAATGTTAATATTATAATCACAGCAGCAATAATTACCTTCATGCTGATAAACGCGCATATTGCCGTTTTCATCTTCTTCATTAGTGTAGTAGTCAGCGGTTATTGCGGATTCTTTCGCGGGAACTATAACTTTATTGAAAAGTTCATTTTCATCTGCTAAGCATTGATATATCGCTTCTTGATAATCAAAAACATTTTCAAAATTGTTGCAGTCAATATTTTTGATACCATCATTAAACGATATGCCAATAGGGAGTATATAACGATTGTTGTGGTAATTAATCTCACCTATTGTGGCGGTTTTTTCATAAAGAACGGGTGATAATTTTCTGTCTGTAAATGTGTTAGTTGTTCTTAAAAGTGCCTTACTGAATATAGTGCCTCCGGTACTGTACTGTATATTATTATCGTGCGAAAACCCCATTGCTGTTAACGCACCAAGCTGCTGCTCGGTTAATGAGTGTGTCCAGTTTGAGAGCGTGGGAACATTTGCAACATAACCGAAATTCATCATACCATTTGCGTCGGAATCATTGACTCTGTCAAATGTGTTATTGTTGCCGTATTGCTCCTTTACTTCAAACGAAATATTCATTTGCGATGAATAGTAATCTTGCGCCATATCCACATTATTCTGCACGAGTGTATATGAATTTGCCAACACAAGCACGGCAACAGTCAATGCTGTTAATGCGGAGCGGGCTTTTTTGTAGTTTATTGTCTGATATGTAATTAAAAGCAAAAACAGAACAATCACAAAGCGACTGAATGGATATACTGCCATGCCGAATTGCATTTTTATATTTTCGTTTAGTAGCTGCAAATTGCGTAAAGTAAACTGGACTAATTCTGTGAACGAAAACAGAGTCAAAACAAGAATGAGGCAAATCGCAAACGGAATTATATTAAGTACATTTTTTTTGAAAACTATGCCTTTTGATTCGCCAAATTCACTTAAATAGTAGCCTATTACCAGGCAACCGAAAAATGCTATCATATACCCGTTGCGGTACGGGAAATACTGGAAAGATCCGCCGTGCCACAGCAGCAGGCAGGCTGTTACAAGCCCCTCGATTATAAAAAAGGCAAGTATTATTGTAAAGAACACCGTAGGCCTGCGTGTTGCTTTATTCTTTTTGCACCGTACCCACAGTATAACCAAAAACGCAAAGGCGGCGGTCATTCCCAAAAACATCAGTACAGAAAGCAAGTCTATCTGACTAGGAGTTTTAAGCATTCCGATTAAGCCATTGGTTTGAACGCCGGCGCCGGTTACTGCATCCTTGTAGAAAGTTCCGCGATTGAATCGCGCACCTGCTGTTATACCGCCGTAAAAAGAATAAAGGTAATATGCACTCGCCGCAAGTGCGGCGCCCGTGCCTGTACCAAGACAGTAAATATCGCGCCTGCGGTTTTCCTTGCTTTCTACGGTAAAAATATAAGTACCGCCGAATACCACGAGCGAAATCACCACGAACCATGCCATATATGTATTGAATATGAGTGTGTAGGTGAGCACCAGAAAGTAAGGAAGCTTACTTTTGCCCTTGAACATATTCAGAGCAAATAATATAATCAGCGGGTAGAGTGCAACGGTATCGAGCCAGTCTATATTGGTGTAGTACATCAGATTGTAACCGCAGAAAGTGTACATTACGGTTATAAGCAATGTGTAATAGGACGGAAGCTTCGGGAAGATTTTGGAAAATGTGTATGACGATGTAAAAGCGACCACCGCGAGCTTGAGTATAAGCAAAATGGAAACGCCGTTATAAATCCACTCGCGCTTTAAAAGCAATATGAATATATTGGTTGGGTAAAATAGTGAATTAAGCATACCTCTGCCGAAGCCGCACGCCGTGGTGAAGTCATAAAAAAGGCTGCCGCCGTGAAATGCATCCCAAAGGTAATAGTAACCGGGAACGGTACCGTGGAATAAATCATACTGAATAATATTGTTATCGCCGAACGGAAAAACGCCCTTAAGGGCATATATAATTAAAAGCCATATTATTACTACTGCGGGGGCAATAAATATGACTTTGCTGTTTTCGAATTTAGTTTTTTCTCGATTTAATGCTGTTTTTTTCATATCTTATAATGCAAGAAAAGGCTGCCCTTTTGACAGCCGTTTTTTCTTATTTATGCTTAGTGTTTTTGCAGGTTGTTGTAACAGTTATGCCGTTTTCTGCACCTGCAACATTAACGGTATTGATAGTAACATCAATATACGAATTCGCATCCGGACAATACGGCTGCAGGGAATAAAGACTTGTTAAAAGTTCCGTATAATCTTCGCCGTCGCCGGCGGTTTTTTCCCACTCACCGTTAGTTGCTTCGGCATTTGTGGTTATGCAGTATTTGTCGCCGTCTTTAATACGACTCATAAGATTGCTCATCTGTGCATTGGTAATTATGGAAGCGATTTCGCGCTGATTGGCTATGCAGGTCTTTTTCCTTGAATTTTCCGTAACGGCACTGTAAATAGGTACTGCCACAGCAACAAGTATAGCCATTATAACAACCACTATCATAAGCTCCACAAGCGTAAAGCCCCTTTTGCTTTGTAAAAATTTAAACATATACAATATCCTCTTAAAAAGTGTCGTTCAAGTAAAATCTCCCCGATCTCTCGGGGAGATTTTTAGTTGTTCAAATAATAAACTTATTTGTGGTCAGCCTGTGCGCAGGTAACTGTAACTGTGCAAGCACCAGCATCTTCGCCCTTCTCAACTGAAACAGAGAGAGAACTGTTATCAACGGGGCAGAAGGGAAGGTTATTCGCGTTGAAGAGATCATCAAAATCAACGCCGCTGAATACCGCATTAAAACCAGAAGGATCGCCTGTTTTGATGCCATCGCCATTAGCGTTGGTGGAGATGGTGAATGTGCCGTTAGCAGTGAGAATTTCGGGTCTGCTCATTACGTTGTTGGTAATCTGAGAAACGATTTCTCTGCGGTTGCCGGCGCAAGTTTTCTTTCTTGCATTGTCAGTAACTGCTGAGTAGATCGGAACTGCAACAGCAACGAGGATGGCCATGATAACTACAACGAT
>JAZUJG010000132.1:0-4217 GCA_045642645.1 Acutalibacteraceae bacterium
CTGACCGAAAAAGCCAACGCGGCTTTAAACACATTTAAAGATAATGAAGCATTAAAGGAGTACGCAGATTTTCTTGCGGACAGAATCAAGTAACAATGGAACACACCTTGCTTGAAAATATAAAATCACCGTCGGATGTTAAAGCACTTGACGAATCTCAGCTTCCGCGACTTGCGCAGGAGGTCAGGGACACCATTATCACTACTGTCGGCAGCAACGGCGGTCATCTTGCATCAAATCTCGGTACTGTTGAGCTGACCATAGCGCTTCACCGTGTTTTCAATTCACCCGATGATAAATTCGTGTGGGATGTAGGTCACCAGGTCTATACTCACAAACTCCTCACCGGCAGATATGAGCAGTTCGGCACTTTACGCAAAAAAGACGGCATCTCCGGCTTTTCGCGCCCCAATGAAAGTGAACATGATATCGTTTACAGCGGTCACAGCAGCGTTTCCGTCTCTACCGCACTCGGCATAGCGGCGGCAAATGCCATAAGCGGCAAAAAGGATTACGCCGTTGCAATTCTCGGTGACGGCGCTCTTACGGGCGGTTTGGTATATGAAGCGCTCAATAACGCCGGCAGAATGAAAAATGCCCGCCTTATAATAATCCTCAACGACAACGGTATGTCCATTTCGCAGAATGTAGGGCATCTTGCAAAAAATCTTGCAGTTATGCGCTCGCGCTCCGGCTACTTCAAACTCAAAGCCGCAACTGAACGCCTTATCTCCAAAATACCGCTTGTGGGCGATAAAATCGCAAGCAGCCTTTTCAAAATCAAGACCGATGTTAAAAATATGCTCTATCAAAGCAATTTCTTTGAGGATATGGGCATTCACTATATGGGACCCATCGACGGGCACAATATTCAGCAGCTCTGTGATGCACTTGAAGGTGCAAAGCTCGTTAAATCACCCGTAATATTACATATAAACACGGTTAAAGGTATGGGCTATGACCCGGCGATGAATAACCCCGCGCTGTTCCACGGCGTTTCGGCTTTTAATACAGAAACGGGCGAGGTCAAACAGTCTGCCGATAATTTCTCCGAGCATTTCGGCGAATTTCTGTTTAATCAGGCGGCAAAGGATAAAAGAATTTGCGCCATAACGGCGGCTATGTCACTCGGTACGGGTTTGCGCCGCTTTTCCGAAACTTATCCCGAAAGATTTTTCGATGTCGGCATAGCCGAGGAGCACGTTATCCCTTATGCTCTCGGTCTTTCCAAAAACGGAATGGTGCCGGTGTTCGTGGTCTATTCCACGTTTTTGCAAAGGTGCTACGATGAGCTTCTGCACGACTGCGCTCTGCAGCACAGTAAAATGATAATCGCTGTTGACCGTGCAGGTATTGTAGGCGATGACGGTGAAACTCACAACGGAATATTCGACCCGTCATTCTTTAACGGCATCCCGAATATAAATGTCTATTCGCCCGCATATTACTGTGAATTGAATAAATGCTTTGTAAATGCGCTTTATCACAACGATTCACCCTGCGTTATCAGGTATCCGCGCGGCGCACAACCTGAACTTCCCGAGGATTTCGAGCCGTCAGCCGATAATTACGCCGTTTTCGGCAATGAAAACGCAAAAACCGTTTTAATAACCTACGGCAGAATGTTTGCCGATGCCGTCTCTGCGGCAAAAATGCTTGAAAATGACGGTGTAAGCGTTAAAATAATCAAGCTTTTGAGAATTGTGCCGATAGATGAAAATGTCTATTCGGAGCTTTCCGGCGCAGCAAATGTATTTTTCTTTGAAGAATCCGTGAGAAGCGGCAGCATAGGCGAAACATTTGCAAGCAATATGCTTGAGCGCGGCATCACACCGTGCTTCAGGCATTGTGCATTTCCCGATTGCTTTGTTAAGCAGGGCACAAAAGCGGAGGTTTTGAGTGAATATAAGCTCGATTCAAACGGAATTTATGAAACCGTTAAAGAGGTAGTTACCCGATGAGTGAAAAGAAAAGACTTGATACAGCCGTATTCGAAAACGGCCATACCGAAAGCCGCGAAAAAGCCAAAGCGCTTATTATGGCGGGCTCTGTGTATGTAAACGGGCAAAAGGAAATAAAAGCAGGGCGCGAAATCAAGCCCGATGATGTTATAGAGGTGCGCGGCAGTGCGCTTAAATATGTAAGCCGCGGCGGCTTAAAGCTTGAACGCGCCATGCAGTCGTTCCCCATAAAGCTTGGCGGCTGCATTTGCATGGATATAGGTGCATCTACCGGAGGGTTTACCGATTGTATGCTGCAAAACGGCGCTGTGAAGGTGTATTCCATTGATGTCGGCTACGGTCAGCTTGCGTGGAAATTAAGAAGTGACGAGCGCGTTGTGAATCTCGAAAGAACGAATTTCCGCTATGTGACCGAGGAGCAGATACCCGAAAAAATCGATTTTGCTTCGGTTGATGTTTCATTTATATCCTTGAAGCTGATATTACCCGTAATGTTTACGCTTCTTAAAGACGGCGGCGAAAGCGTTTGCCTTATAAAGCCGCAGTTTGAGGCGGGGCGTGAAAATGTCGGCAAAAAGGGCGTTGTGCGTGATCCTGCGGCACACGAGCAGGTTATAAACAATGTTGTCAGCTTTGCACGCGAAGCGGGCTTTTCGGTTCTCGGGCTTGACCATTCACCCGTCAAGGGTCCGGAGGGCAATATAGAATACCTTATGTACCTTAAAAAATCGGCGGAAAATGCCGAAACCGAGGATGTACTCAGCGGTGTGACTTCACTCGTAAAGCTTTCACACGATACCTTGGATAAATAAAAATATTCACAGGAAGTGAGTAATTTGAAATTTGCCGTTATTCCCAATATGACAAGAAAAAATGCGTTCACCGTAACCTCGCAGGTGCTTGCCGAGATAAAAAAACTCGGCTGTACCGCGTTTATGGATTCCTTGCTTGAAGCGGATTTTAAAGATTGCTCCGTTTCTTTCTGCGAAGAAAGCCGCGCCATTGAGCAGAGCGATATGGTTGTTTCGGTGGGTGGCGACGGCTCGTTTATTAACGCCGCCAAAAAGGCGCTCGTTTACGGTAAGCCGCTTCTGTGTGTGAATGCCGGCAAGCTCGCTTACCTTGCCGCTATGGAATGTGATGAGCTTGCGCTTTTGGAAAATGTCGTTGACGGTAATTACCTTACCGAGAACAGAATGCTTCTGGATGCCTCTGTTATTGACAAAAACGGAGAAATAATATATCATTCGAATTGTATAAACGATGCAGTTATTTCGCGCAGCGGCAGTATTCGCATTATGAAGCTTTCGCTTTACTGCAACGCCGCTCCGCTTATTGAATATATGGCAGACGGTGCCATAATCTCCACACCTACCGGCTCTACGGCATATTCGCTGTCCGCAGGCGGTCCGGTGGTCGAGCCGAGTGTTGAAAGTATGGTGGTTACTCCGGTTTGTCCGCACAGTATGTTCTCACGCTCGATTATTCTCGGCGGCTCATCGGTAGTCACCGCTTTCCACGATAACAGCGGCGAAGCCATTCTTTCCTGCGACGGAGGTGCCGCAGTGCTTGTGCCCGAAGGCGCAAGAGTTGAGGTGAAACGCGCCGCGGAGCATATTACACTCGTTAAAGTCAAAAACGATACATTCATAGATATACTCAATAAAAAAATATCCGTTTAAAGGTGATGAGCAAATGAAAAAGAACAGACATAAAGTTATACTCGATCTTATTAAAGAATACGATATCGGCACTCAGGAGGAGCTGCTTGCCCTGCTTCGCGAAAAGGGCTTTGATGTTACGCAGGCAACCGTCTCGCGTGATGTTAAGGAGCTGCGCCTTTTAAAGACATTGAGCAGCAACGGCATATACAAATATACTGTCGAACAGCCGCGCGCCGATGACGGCTATAACGGTATGCTCGATGTTCTGTTTCAGACATCGCTTACCAAGGTCGATTATGCAGGCAATATCTGCGTGATTAAATGCTCGCCCGGTCTTGCAAATGCCGCGTGTGCGACTATTGATGCTATGAATGTTTACGATGTGGTCGGCACTCTTGCGGGCGACGATACGATATTTATGCTTTGCCGCACACCCGAAGAAGCCGCAAACCTTGCCGAAATGCTCAACAATATGCTTTCCAAATAGGAGTACTTATGCTTTCCGTTTTAAAGATAAGAAACATAGCAATCATTGAAAGCGCCGAGATTGATTTTTCGCGGGGCTTTAATGTGCTTACGGGTGAAACGGGTG
>JAZUJG010000133.1:0-1707 GCA_045642645.1 Acutalibacteraceae bacterium
CTCACTCGGCGTACCCTTATACGCCGTCGCTCGGCAATTCCGCCTTCTGCATCCGAATCTGCACGCCGATTAAAGAGTGTAATCTTCGGCGCAGAAGCCGTTTTGCCTCACTCGGCGTATCCTTATACGCCGTCGCTCGGCAATTCCGCCTTCTGCATCCGAATCTGCACGCCGATTAAAGAGTGTAATCTTCGGCGCAGAAGCCGTATGAATTAAAAATATAGAGGTCGGAATTAAGAGTGAATGCTCGAAGTTCCGACCTCTTTTGTTGGTGTGAATTCGTTATATATCAAAAATCCTCAAGTAAAAAATTCATAAGAGATACTATTTTGTAACCGTTGTCATCGCGGTATGAGTTCATACTGTCACCGACCACTATGATTCTTTCAAATGAATCCGGAATGCTTCTGAGTGAAGCAAGCTCCTGCTCCCTTTTGTTTTCGTCATAAAACGAATAAGCTGACTGTATATAGCAGCGGTCATAGCCTTTGTTGGCAACGAAGTCGATTTCAAGTTGTTTTCGCACGCTGTTGCCGTTGGCGTTTTTGCCGTTTATTTCCACCACACCGACATCGGTTTGATAGCCACGCGCAAGAAGCTCATTATAGATAATATTTTCCATAATGTGTGTGGGCTCTATTTGCCTGAAATCAATTCGTGCATTCCGCAACCCTATATCGCAAAAATAGTATTTCGCGGGAGTGGAAATGTATTTTTTACCCTTAACATCGTACCTGCGTGCTCTGCCTATAATAAAAGCATCAGTAAAATAATCAATGTATTTATTTATGGTGTTGGCACTTATGTCGGTGTGGTTTACGGACTTAAAAGTTTTTGAAAGCTTTTGCGCGTTCGTGAGCGAGCCGATTCCCGAGGCAAGTATATCGAGCAATTCATCGAATTCGGTACTGTTTTTTATTTTATGCCGCTGCTTTAAATCCGAAAGGTAGATTTTTTCACCGACCTCCTTAAGATATGCGATTTTCTTTTCATCATTCGCCATAAGCGCCACAATGGGAAGTCCGCCAAAACGCATATACTCATTGAGCCTGTCATATTTGTCGCCGCCCAAGCCCTCATAGTATTCACCGAAAGTCAACGGAAATACGCGGATTTCATCGCTTCTGCCGCGGAATTCAGTAATAATATCACTTGAAAGAAATTTTGAATTGCTGCCGGTTACATAAGTGTTGGCATTGGAAATATGCAGCATACTGTTCAACACATCTTCAAAACCGGCAACATACTGAATTTCATCGAGCAGAATAAAATATTCGTCGGTATCGGTAATTTTGCTTTTTATGTGCTTGTATAATGCCATATTATCGCGCAGCTCAATGTTTTCCATATCATCGAGCGCAATTTTTATTATGTGGTCTTCCGCTATTCCCTGTTCACGCAGGTAACGGTAAAAAATATTGAACAGCAAATAAGATTTGCCGCAGCGTCTTATTCCGGTTACTACCTTTATCAACGGACTGCCGATGCCGTCAATCAGTTGTTGTAAATAGCGTTTGCGTTTAAATTCCATTATTGCCCTCCGTATTGTTTTTGCGTATTTACGCAATTTTTCTCTGTAACAAATGCTTTTACCGCTATTATAACCTATTTTTACGGAATTCCAACTATTCTGCGAAGGATTTTTGCGTAAAGGCGCAAAAACCCTTCCCAGAAACTGCTTTTCACACTCGATTTCAAGGCGAAATG
>JAZUJG010000134.1:0-3413 GCA_045642645.1 Acutalibacteraceae bacterium
GCTTGAGCGGCAGGTTCCATATCGGGAAGGTCTCGAATTTAGCGTAGCCGGCTTTAATGCCGCGCACATTTTCGTGGTAAAGCTGTGAAAGGCAGGTCGCCATTTTGCCGCTGCCCGGACCGGGTGCGGTCACTATTACAAGCGGGCGGGTGGTTTCTATGTATTCGTTTTTGCCGAAGCCTTCCTCGCTCACTATCGTTCTTACATTGTAGGGGTAGCCGTCTATGGGGTAGTGCACAAATACCTTTATGCCGAGTGCCTCGAGCTTGTCCTTAAACTTAACTGCGGCGGGCTGACCGTCAAACTGCGTAATGACTATGCTGCCAACAAAAAGACCCGCGCTCGTGAATGAGTCGGTAAGTCTTAAAACGTCGCTGTCGTAAGTAATGCCGAGGTCGCGGCGCACCTTGTTGCTTTCAATATCATTCGCCGAGATAACTATTACGATTTCCGCGTGGTCCTTGAGCTTGATAAGCATCTGCAGCTTACTGTCGGGCTTAAAGCCGGGCAGCACGCGTGAGGCGTGGTAATCGTCAAAAAGCTTGCCGCCGAATTCAAGGTAGAGCTTACCGCCGAATTCGTCGATTCTTTTCATAATCTGTTCGGATTGCTTTTTCAGGTAGAGGTCATTGTCGAAACCTATCTTGTTAAACTCCATAGTAACATCCCTTTCACAATTTTTTATTGTAACAAATGCACCGCATTTTGTCAACGAGCGCAAGGGGAGAAAATACACGGAAATGTAAAATTAAAAATTCGCTGTTCACTGAATATTCAGTGAATATTCGCAAAATTCGCTGAATATTCGCTCTCATTCGCTTGACAAAGCGAATATTCGCAGTAAATGAATACACTTCGTATTATTAAACTTTGTTGACTTTGTTACTGCAAAGAGGTATATTATTCTTGGTTTAGAAAAAAGTTAGGAGAGATATTATGAGCCGCTTTTATGACAGATTCAAAATAGACTGTTCACCCGCTGCACGCAAAACCCACACAATAGTAAGGGGCGGCGTGCGCATAACCGTGCTTACGCCCTGCCTTTTGAGAGTGGAGGAGCAGTCAAAGGGCAAATTCTGCGATGAGCCTACGCAGAGCGTATGGTTCCGCGATTTCTGCGAGCCGGAGTTCAAGCTCAACGAAAGCAGCGGCACACTTGAAATAAAAACAACAAAATGCAATTTCCTTTATTCGCTCAAATCCAAAAAGATGCTGCGCATAAAGCTGCGTGACGGCAGAGTTGTTACAAATTACACCTCCGGCAACCTTAAAGGCACCTGCCGTACGCTCGATATTTCTGCAGGCGTACCCATTATAGGTGACGGCGTTATTTCCAAAAACGGAGTAGCCCTGCTTGACGACAGTGAAACCCTTGTGCTTAAAGAGGACGGCACCATAGTTCCGCGCGCATACAAGGGCAGCGATGTATATTACTTTGCCTACGGTTACGATTACATAGGCGCCACCACCGACCTTTACAGACTTACCGGCAAAACTCCGCTTATTCCGCGTTTTGCGCTTGCAAACTGGTGGTCAAGGTACAAGGCATATACTCAGGAAGAATACCTTACACTTATGGACCGCTTCAAGCAGGAAAAAATTCCGATAGCAGTCGCTACCGTGGATATGGACTGGCACTGGGTGGATATTAAGGGCAAATTCGGCAAGGACAGCCACAAGGTGCATCCGCATCTTAACCTTATGGAATATGTTTACGATTTCTGGTCTGCCGGCTGGACGGGTTACAGCTTCAATACCGATTTATTCCCCGACCCCGATGCTTTTCTTAAAAAGCTTAAAGACGATAATTACAAGGTCACATTCAATCTTCATCCGTCGCAGGGCGTGCGCTGGTATGAAAATCAGTATGAGGATATGTGCAGGGCGATGGGGCAGGACCCCTCAACGAAAAAGCCCGTCAAATTCGATATAACCGACCCGAAATTTGTTGAGAATTACTTTGAGATTCTTCACCGCCCCTATGAGAAAAAGGGCGTTGATTTCTGGTGGATAGACTGGCAGCAGGGCACACGCACCAATACTCCCGGTCTTGACCCGCTGTGGGCACTCAACCACTACCACTTTTACGATAACGCCGCAAACGGTCACCGTCCGCTCATACTTTCGCGCTTTGCGGGCGCGGGCAGCCAGAGGTATCCTCTCGGCTTCAGCGGCGACACCGTGCAGGTGTGGTCGAGCCTTGATTTTCAGCCATATTTCACCGCAACGGCATCCAATGTGGGCTACCCGTGGTGGAGCCACGATATAGGCGGTCACTGCATGGGCAAAAAGGATGATGAGCTTTATCTGCGCTGGCTGCAGCTCGGCGTATTCAGCCCCATTATGCGCCTGCATTCCACCGCAAACGAGTTTATGGGCAAGGAGCCGTGGAACTATTCCGGCCCCGTTAACCGCATAGCTACGGAAAATCTCCGTTTACGTCACAGATTACTGCCGTACATCTACACAATGAACCGCAGAACCTCGGAGCAGTGCCGCGCAATATGCGAGCCTATGTACTACACCTACCCGAATGACGAAAATGCCTACAACTGCAAAAACGAATTTTTCTTCGGTACGGAGCTTATAGTCGCGCCTATTACCGAGCACACCTCAAAGGATACCAATATGGCGGGTGTGAATGTGTGGATTCCCGAAGGCAGATATACCGATATTTATACGGGTAGAATTTACAGCGGCAACCGCTTTGTGAAAATGTACCGTGATATTGAATATATCCCCGTGCTCGCAAAGGCGGGCGCAATAATTCCGATGGGCGCGAATTACGAAACCAACGATACCTCAAACCCCGAAAATCTCAACGTGCTCGTTTACAGGGGTAACAACACATTCCGTCTCTACGAGGATGATGGCGAAACCCTTGCCTACCGCGACGGCGCATTCGGTGAAACACCCCTTACCGTAACCGAGGACGGCTCCACCGTTACATTCACCGTTTCACCCGTCGAGGGCGACAGAAGCGTTGTTCCGCAGTCGAGAAATTACACCGTTGAATTCCGCGATATAGTCAGCGGCGATATAAGCGTAACCGTAAACGGCAAGGCGGCAAAGGCTGTTGTTGAAAACGGCAAAACCGTGACCGTAAAGGTCAGCGCCGTTAAACCCTCGGATAAGGTGGAAATCGTAATCACCACATCCACATTCCTTGCAAATATGCCCAAAAAGCAGGCACTTACCGAAACAATAGCAAAATTCCAGATGATAAACGATGCAAAAGCAACACTCTTTAACGATTTTGTGCTCAAAGATAAGCCGATGCCGCCGCTTTCGGACAGTATGAGCGGTCCGCTTGAAGAAATACTTGCACTTTACAGAGGTTGAATATGAGCGTTACCGATATATTGAAAACTTATTCTGCAGAGCTTAAAGCCGAAATCGGTGCCGAAGCATAC
>JAZUJG010000135.1:0-1786 GCA_045642645.1 Acutalibacteraceae bacterium
ATATTTTTGAAATAACAAAACAGTATTTCCCCACAGAGTTTTCATCATATTCGCGTAATGCAAAAGGCAAATATGCTATTGCACTCGCAAAATACGGCAGTGCCAATCTTTCGGAGATCACGGTGTTCCGCGAAAACGGAAAAGAACAGACTTCTATCAAAATCAATACAGATATATCCGATGTGTATATGAGCAATAAATATGTATTTGCTCTTGCGCAAGACGAAATATTGGTTTATAATTTAGGTGGAGGAAAGGTCGGCTCTATTGATATCAACGGTGAGGCATACGCTTTGCTCGCAACCGATGATTTCATTTTCATTCCTTCACTTGATAATATTTCAAGATGCTATTCATTTGCCGAAAAATCCGTTGATTTAACCATCAACTGAGGAGGATGGATTTATGAATTATATTGTTGACGGCGTTCTGGTTGCACTGATTATTCTTGTGGTCGCCGCGGCTGCCAAAAAGGGCTTTGTCGGTACTGCGATAGAGACTTTTTCCGTAGTGCTTTCCGCATTCGCCACATACAAAATTTTTAAGCCTGTTTCACAATGGGTGTATGACAATATTGTTTACAGTATGGTGCGTACAAAGCTTATACGCTCCATAGAAGATTCATACGGCGGTCTCGATTTTGCAGCAAAAATCTCAAGAATGACCAAATGCCTGCCCGAAAGCGGCGTGAGGTTTGCTAAATCACTTGGCTTGAATGTGGAAGCTTTGATAAATAGCGTTCCTTCCGAAGCAGACAACAAGCAGCTTGTGGATGCATTCCTTGACAAAGTTGCAAATGAGGTTATATTTTTCCTTGTTGAAGTTGTGATGTTTATATTGCTGTTTATAGTGCTTTGTGTTGTTATAAAGCTTGTCGGCAATTCACTTTCCAAAATTCTCAATAAATTGCCGCTTATCGGCTTTTTCAATAAGCTTGCAGGCTGTGCGTTCGGTCTTGTTAAAGCGGGTGCAATAGTGCTGGTGCTCTGCACGGTAATGTTTTACCTGCTCAACAGCAGCGACGACCCCAACATACTCGGTGCAATAAACGGCTCGCGCATATATGCTTTTGTTGCCGAGCGCAACCCCATAGCAGAACTGATTTTGAATTGAAGGTGTAAAATATGAAAGATTTATTCAAAGGCTGTCTCACAATACCCAATCTTCTTACCGCGATGCGCATAGTAATTGTTCCCATATTTGCCGTGCTTTTCCTTAAAGGCGAAATTGGCTGGGCAGTGTTTACACTTGTGCTTTCCGGCCTTTCCGATTTCTTCGACGGCAAAATTGCCCGCCGCTTCAATCAGGTGAGCGCACTCGGCAAAATTCTCGACCCCGTTGCCGATAAGCTTACACAGATAACAATAGCAATTCTTCTGCTCATAACTTTCCGCGGCGCGCAGGATAAAATGCTCAGAGCATTCAGCTGGGTATTCCTGTTCTTCATAGCCAAAGAGGCTGTAATGGTAATCGGCGGCGCAATTATGCTCGCTATGAATATTCGCCCCGGCGCAGCCGAAATTTACGGCAAGGTAGCAACTTTTGCATTCTACACCGTAATGATACTTATTGTTGCATTCGGTCCCGAAATCGGCGTTTTCAGAGCCGCATTTACACTTCCGCCCGTATTTATGATGATACTTGACGTAATTTCGGCAATACTTACATTAGTTGCATTTCTCAGCTATATGCCCGAAACAAAGCGTCAGTTCAAAGAGCATTTCGATGCCAAAAAAGCAGTTAAATAAAATTTTTCCCCTCAGGAGTTATAGATGAATAATATGAT
>JAZUJG010000136.1:0-2256 GCA_045642645.1 Acutalibacteraceae bacterium
ACCTCGACGGAAAAATGCGCTGCTCGATCGTCGGCGACCCTTTGAAGCGCGTAAATACCGGCGAGAACACCCCTGCCCTCATCCACCTTTCAATTGTTAAAGGCGAACACATCCGCCTGATTGCCGCGCCGAAGGGCTTCGGCAGCGAGAATATGAGCAAAATAAAGATGTTCACCCCTGCCGCAACGGCTGACGATATAGTTGATTTTGCCGTGCAGACGGTATGTGAAGCAGGCTCCAACCCCTGCCCGCCCGTAGTGCTCGGTGTCGGCATAGGCAGTGATTTCGAGGGCGTTGCGCTGCTCGCCAAAAAAGCGCTCTGCCGCGATATTTCCGTACGCAACACCGATGAATTTTACGCAGAGCTCGAGCAGAAAATACTTACGGTGGTAAACAAACTCGGTATAGGTGCACAGGGCTTCGGCGGCGATATAACCGCACTTGCCGTAAATATAGAAAAGGCGCCCACACATATTGCGGGGCTGCCCGTTGCGGTAAATGTCGGCTGCCATGTTACGCGGCACGCCGAAATCGTATTATAGTCAATTTTCCCGATAATAAAACACATTGAAATGTCATACCGTATGTGTTATAATTTTACAAAACAGATATTACGATAATATTATTTGCAAAATACAATAAGGTACGGTGATTAGTTTGAAATATGTTTACCCCAGACTATCCGAGCAGGATTTGTTTGCCTTCAGATTAGGCGGTGCCGGACTCGGTAACATTTTATTTACATATGCGCGCGCCGTTGTTTACGCCCGCAAAAATAATTGCGAATTGATCTGGCCCACCTGGCCGTCGCTTAAACTCGGTCCGATTCTCAGAAGGGAAAAGGATAAACGCTTTTATATCGGGCTTTTCCGCAACAATTCGCATTACATAGGCGGCATTAAAAAAGCCGGCTTGCTTTTAACCAAAAAGAAAGTGCCGGAAAACACACCCGTTGGCAGCGTGCCGGACGACTCAATTGTTGTCTTTGAGGGTATGGACGATTGCTTTCTGCCGATAATCAATGACAGTAAATCGGTGTTTGACGATATCGTAGAAAATCTTTCACCCAACAGCAAAAAAGCATTGGCATTTCAGGCTTCAAAAGCAATATGCGTGCATATACGCCTCGGCGATTTTGCGAAAGCAACTATTGAAGAAGTGCTCTCCGGTAAACATTGCTGTGCCATACCGCTTGAGTGGTATGTCAATATGATAAATGCGGTAAGGCGCATTACAGGCGAGGATACAAAAGTTTATGTCTTTTCCGACGGCACTGATTCCGAACTTACCGAAGTATTATCTTTGCCGAATGTCGAAAGAGCATATTTCGGTAACGCCATAGCCGATATACTTGCTTTATCAAAAGCGGGTGTGTTTATTGCGTCCGGCTCATCATTTTCGATGTGGGCGCGCTACCTCGGCAGAATGACAACCGTTATGTTCCCCAATCAAGAGAAACAAAAGATTCTGACCGATGACGAAGTGAATAAGGAAATCACGGCGATTGAAGATATCCCGGAAGAATATCACAGCCTGATTAAATCCATACTGCAGTAAGCAGATTATCCCTCAACCATTCGTACCACTCCACTATTTTAAATCTTACGGCATATTTTTCGCCGTTTGTTACGATTTTTTCGCCGCTGTCGGTCAAAAGGTCAAGCCCTTCACCGTCGGCGGTGACTTTTTCTGCCGCCGGTACACAAAGCGGCGGAAACATCACGCACCACCAGTTATGCCCTTTGCCCTCGCCAAGCTCTACCTTTACCGAGGTGTATATGCCCGCAGGGAATGTTAAATCGCCGTATTGGCGCGTTGTGAAGTATTCGCGGCAAAGCTTCGTGCTCGCACCGTAATTGAAACCGTTTTCTTTAAGTACGCTTTCGGCAAGTCCTGTAATATCGGCAGCAGCATTTTCAAAATACTCGGCTGCCTCCTGCCTGCTCATATCACCTTTACAGTTTTCCGCGCTCATTTCAAGCAGCGCGTCGCGCACGCAAAGCTTAACCTGCTGGTCGGCTTCGCTGTCGGAATTTGCGAGAATGTGCATACGCACAACGCCGCCGCGCACACTCTCGGACGCCGCTTCAAAGTAAGTAAATGCAGCACAGGCATACACCGCCAGTACAAGCACAAGCGCGGCTGAAAACATCTTGATTCTGTTCTTTGCATCAAATTTTATCATAATAAAACCGTCCTTTCCGGTAACGGAATTATGGACGGTCTTTTTAATATTATTCGGCTTCTTTTAAAATT
>JAZUJG010000137.1:0-3398 GCA_045642645.1 Acutalibacteraceae bacterium
TGCTTGCCGAGGAATGAAGCTGCAACCTGTGCGAGCTTAACATCGGCATCGGTAAGCTTTTTGCCGTCGTTGCTTCTTAAAAATATCACTGCGCCGGAAATATCGCCCGATGCGATTATCGGCAGCGCAATAGCCGCTTCAACCGCACAATCTTCAAGCGGCAGGAGCTTGCTCTGTTCGGCGTGCGAATATACATACATATCGCGGTCTTCCATAAGCGTTTCCATTTTGTCGGAAAGGTGTCTGTCAACCACATCTTTTTTCGCAATACCTGCAGCCGAAATAACTCTGTCGCGGTCGGTTATAAGCACAGGCATTCCTGCGGCTCTGTATAACACATCGCTGTACTGTCCCGAAAACTCTGACAGCTCACCCATGGGTGAATATTTTTTAAAAATAACTTCACCGTCTTCTGCGGTGTATATTTCCAGCGGGTCTCCCTCGCGTATTCGCAAGGTTCTGCGTATTTCCTTGGGTATTACTACACGCCCGAGGTCGTCTATTCTTCTTACAATGCCCGTGGCTTTCATTATATAAAAACTCCCTTTTCTGTTGTTTATTGCCGTAATATTGTTTGCAGGTGAATGAGTTTTATACGCGAAGCGTAAAGAAAACGCCGCAGCGTAATGCTGCGGCGTTTTTCTTCAAATCAAAAATTATGATTTGTTGAGCTTGTTTACAAGCTGTGATTTCTTGTGAGCTGCATTGTTCTTATGAATAAGACCCTTTGCGGCAGCCTGGTCAAGCTTCTTAACAGCAACCTTAACAACCTCTGCTTTGTCGGCGTCGTTAGCTTCAATAGCTGCGTTAGCCTTCTTAACAGCAGTCTTAAGAGCGGAGTTAGCAGCCTTGTTGTTGGCAGCCTTTGTAGCGTTTACAAGAACTCTTTTCTTTGCGGATTTAATGTTAGGCAATTCGGTGGCACCTCCTTCGGTATTCATACATTGGTATATATTATCACGGAATTTGCAGGAATGCAAGTAAATTTTTAATATTTTATCAATTTTTTGCATTGTGTTGCAATTATAACTTATATTACTGATATTTTCAACATTTGAAATCGCAAATGCGGGCGAAATCTTGTAATATATTACACAAAAATTTTGTTGCAAATTGTTGACAAAGATATAATTAAATGATAAATTATTTACAATGCAATGACGAAAACAAGTACCCACGCGTGAACGCCCTTTAGAGAACTGCCGTTTGGTGCAAGGCAGCAGGGTAGCGCGGCGGCGAATACCTTTCCGAGCAGCTTCCCGAACGTTTTCAATCAGTAGGCGGAGATGGGTGCGCCCAATACAGCGCAAGGGCATGTTGGTGTCCAGAGGCCGTTTTTAACGGTAAATAGAGGTGGTACCACGGGATATTTCTCGTCCTCTGCGCAATATTTTCGCGCCGAGGGCGTTTTGTTTTATCGGCGCAATAACGGAGGTAAAAAAATGGTAATTACGGATTTCCTTGAAAAGAACGCGAGACTGTACGGCAGCGAAACCGCGCTTGTCGAAATCAACCCGAGCGAAGAACGCGACAATGCGGTAACCTGGCGCGAAATGAGCCTTATCGAGAGCGCAAGCCCCGATATGCCTTACCGCCGCGAAATCACCTGGAGTGATTTTGACAGAAAGGCGAATAAGTTTGCAAACCTGCTTTTGAGCCGCAGCGTAAAGCGCGGCACCAAGGTCGGCATACTTATGATGAACTGCATAGAGTGGCTGCCCATATATTTCGGCGTGCTCAAATCGGGCTGCGTGGCCGTTCCGCTCAACTACCGCTATTCTGCCGATGAAATAAAATACTGTGTTGACCTTGCCGATATAGAAATTCTCTTTTTCGGCAGAGAGTTTATTGAACGCCTTGACCGCGTTTACGATAAAATGGAAAACCTCAAAACACTTTTCTTCGTGGGTAAAAATGAGCCTGCCTATGCGGAAAACGTGCTTAATATAGTTGATTTCTGCTCAACCGGCACACCGCCCGTAGGTCTTGATGAAAACGATATAGCCGCTATATACTTTTCATCCGGCACAACGGGCTTCCCCAAAGCGATACTTCACCGCCACAAAGCTCTGTATTGCTCCTGCCTTACCGAGCAGAATCACCATTCACAGAGCCACGATGATGTGTTCCTCTGCATACCGCCCCTTTACCATACCGGCGCAAAAATGCACTGGTTCGGCAGCCTTATGTCCGGCTCCAAGGCGGTTATTTTAAGGGGCATCAAGCCCGAATGGATACTGCGCACCGTTACCGAGGAAAAGTGCTCAATAGTATGGCTCCTCGTTCCGTGGGCGCAGGATATTCTCGATGCCATCGAATCCGGCAGAATTAATCTTAATGATTACTATCTCGATAAATGGCGCTTAATGCACATCGGCGCACAGCCCGTTCCGCCGAGCCTTATCCGCCGCTGGCTCAAATATTTCCCTGATCATCAGTACGATACGAACTACGGTCTGAGTGAATCCATAGGCCCCGGCTGCGTGCATCTCGGCGTAGAGAATGTCCATAAGGTCGGCGCAATCGGCAAAGCGGGCTACCTTTGGGAAACAAAAATTATCGACGAAAACGGCAACGAAGTTCCCACGGGCGAGGTCGGCGAGCTTGCGGTTAAAGGGCCCGGCGTTATGATCGGATATTATAAGAATAAAGAAGCCACCGATGAAATACTCAAGGGCGAGTGGCTCTACACCGGCGATATGGCAAAAATCGACGAGGACGGCTTTATCTACCTTGTTGACCGTAAAAAAGACGTCGTTATATCCGGCGGTGAAAATATCTATCCCGTGCAGATTGAAGATTATCTGCGTGCTTTCGATAAAATCAAGGATGTTGCGGTCATCGGTGTTCCCGAGCCGCGCCTCGGCGAAATCACCGCCGCCATTATCGAGCTTAAAGAGGGCGTTGAATGTACCGAGGAGGAAATCAACGAGTTCTGCAAGGAACTTCCGCGCTACAAGAGGCCGCGCAAGGTCATTTTCGATAAAGTACCGCGCAACCCCACAGGCAAAATCGAAAAGCCTGTTCTCAGGCAGAAATACTGCCACGGCAGACTTGTCGAAGCGCAGATTACATCATAACCCACGCATTTAAGGAAGTGTTTATATATGAAAAAACTGATGCTCGGCAACGAAGCCGTCGCTCGCGGACTGTATGAGGCGGGCTGCGAATTCGTTTCAAGCTACCCGGGCACACCGAGTACCGAAATTACCGAGTGCGCCGCAAAATACAATGAAATTTACGCCGAGTGGGCGCCCAACGAAAAGGTCGCTATGGAAGCGGCTTTCGGTGCCTCGCTTGCAGGCAGGCGCAGCTTCTGCGGTATGAAGCACGTCGGGCTCAATGTTGCCGCAGATCCGCTTTTCACAATCTCTTATAC
Source organism: Acutalibacteraceae bacterium (assembly GCA_045642645.1). Taxonomy (GTDB): domain Bacteria; phylum Bacillota; class Clostridia; order Oscillospirales; family Acutalibacteraceae; genus DTU089. The sequence goes on from JAZUJG010000137.1 coordinate 3,380, forward strand.
GGGCGTAAACGGCGGTATG
>JAZUJG010000138.1:0-2200 GCA_045642645.1 Acutalibacteraceae bacterium
TTGCGGGAATCTCGTATTCTCTGCCGTTCCAAACAAGCGTGCCGCCTTCGGCATCGGTGAATACCGTAACCTCATCACGGCTGCATTTCACCCTGACCGTTCTGCCGTTTATGGGTACTGCGGCATCAAAATGCCCGAAAATACCAAGCTGCGGTGCAACCTTAAAGGTCTTGTATGCGGTATCGGTCGCCTGCACACCCGCACAGAATCTGCCGAGCAGGTATACGGGACCGCTGCCCCACGCGTGGCAGAGTGATTTGTCGTATTTTTTGCCGTACATACCGTAGTGCTCAATGCCGCTTGCACAGGGGTCATACTGCTCCCATACCGATGTTGCGCCGAGCCGCAGCATACCGCCCCAATACTCGGTGAGGTATCTCTGCATATTTTCAATATCGCCGCATTTGCAGCGGGCAATAAGCTCATAAAGCTTAAAGTACGGTGTGGTGATAGGTGTTATTCCGTCATTGTCAAGTACGCTTTCTTTGATTTTCAGCGCGGTTTCGTTATCAACAAAGTCGAACATCACTGCAAGCACGTTCGTCTGGCGTGAAATGTGTTCGCCGTTTCTGCCGTCAAAGCAGTCAATAAAGGCGTTTTTGTCTGCGCGCCAGTAGTCGCGCATAATGGCTTTTTTCAGGCTTTCGGCACGGCTTGCGCATTCTGCGCCGTCTGTACCTGCGGCTTCGCAAAGCTTTGCCATCGCCGCGCAAGCCTCGTACAGCATAATCTGCTCTGCGCACAGTGTGCCGCTTTTGTCCACATCGCCCCAGTCAATGAATATCCAGTCATTCGGCTGCTTTATAACATAGCCGTTTGCGCCGAGGCGTGAAACGGTGAAATCGTAGAGTGCTTTCACCTTGCCGAATACGGCTTTCACAAAATCCGTATCGCCGTATGCCGCATAGTATTCCCAAACCGCAATTATAAGGAATGCGGAGTAATCGTTTATGGTGTTGATGTGGCAGGTGTATTCGGGCTTGCCCAAAAGCGCGATAATCGTGCGCTTCGTTATATCGCGGTCATCGTATAAATATCTGTTTATGATAAATGACTGGTAAGCATCACCCGACCACACCCAGCGGTCGCGCTTTATGCCGTCAAGGAAAAACTCGCGCGAATTGAGGTGGAAGGTGTGCGTGCAGATATTCCATATCTTTTCGATTTTTTCATCATCGCAGGTGAAATGCGCCTTTTCTTCAAGCGGCAGGTATTCATAACGGGCGGTGAAAGGCACATCGTTCGCCTGCCTGCTCTTTATAAATATGTATCTGAAAGCTCTCGCAGGGCGCACGGCGCAGTCGGCGGCGGTGAGTTTTTCGCGTACAATGGCGTTTTCAAAATCGGCGGGTTCTTCCTCCGATTCGCCGTAAATCAGCGTTATTTCATCGCCTGCGGCAATTTTGCCGAATGTTACCGTGCCGAAGTATTCTTTGCCGAAATCGTAAAGCCTGCCGCCGTCTGTTTCCTTAACGGAGCACGGCGTAAGCGTTTCGTACTCAAACGGAAATACGCGCGGGTCATCGTCAGCTGCGGTGAAATATTTATTGCAGCCCACGGGCTTCCAAACCTTGTCGCCGCAGTGTGCGGTCCACGAGCCGTCGGGTTTCACAAGGCCGGAGTCAATGTAAAAAGAGGGGAATGCGGCGAAATCGTAAAGCTGAACTTCGATTTCGAGCTTGCCCGCTTCATACGGCACCTCGGCATCTATGGGGTAGCGTATGCCCTGCGCCGCAACAAAACCCTTTGATTGAGTATGCACTCGGAAAGTGCCGCTTTCGGCTGCCTCAAACCGCCTGTAAAATGTAACATTCAGCTCGGGGCGCGCCACACGCCACATACAGGGGTAGTCAAAGCCGAGCTCCTGCCTGCGGCACGAAAGCAGTGCGTGATGATATAATTCAAAATCGCCGTAATACCATATCCATTGAGCAGCCATGTCAATCCTCCGTTCACGACTTTTCTTCTATTATATACTCTTAACCGAAAAAAACAATAAAAACACTCCGAAAACTTTTCGCTTTCGGAGTGCCGTTTGATTTGTTCTGTTATTCTGCCGCGCCGTCGAGCGTTTCTTCAAAAATCAGCTTGCCGCCGTCCTCGGCATAATCTGCCGCGGTGTAGTAGATGTTCACTTCAATATCGCCGGCGGGTGTGAAAGTGAGAAGTCGGATCGTAGCCATGTCGTTCTGTGAGCCAA